>CAZYUW010000056.1:0-2817 GCA_964650685.1 uncultured Nitratifractor sp. | reverse complement strand
AAAAACGAAATATGAATCTATTTTGATAGCGAGACCGACTCTATATGAACTGGATTCTCTAAAGAGGGATATAGCGGAACTTTTCGCTGCCACGGACAAAATATCGGTCCTGCGAAAGATAGTCCCGGAGTTCAGGCCGGGACACTGAGACGCTTTTCAGCGTCCATCTCTCCTGTCCATACTGTTGCCGATGATGGCTCCGGTCACGGCACCTGCCGCCGCACCTACGGCAGCCGTTTTGGAGTTGCCCAGAGCCGCTCCTGCCAAACCACCGGCCGTGGCTCCTATCAGAGCGCCGGTTTCAGCTTTTGTAGCACATCCGTTTACAGCAATCGAGATTAAAACAGCTGCTACGCCGGTCGATGCAATTTTCAGTACTTTTTTCATTCTCTTTTTCCTTTTTGCTCATTTTTATAAATTATACTATATACTTATTCCGATACTACTGTACAGAAGAGAAATAAAAAGAGGCGGTCCGCGATGAGAAGAAAAAACGAGAACCAGAATCTATATAAAGCAGACGAGTTAATGATGAGTGTCAAACTGTATGAAAAAACTAAACACATAATGGAAGTTCTTTACAGTTTAATGAAGCATGGTAAATTAAAAAGCTTCTCTTTTATAGCTGTATACTCTACGATGAATGATTTTGGAGCTTTTCTTGCGGACCAAAAAAGAGATACGGATATTCTTATAAGTATCGACCCAGCAAAAAATATATACGCTCTTTTGTGTCAGGAGACACAGGTAGATGGCGGATACTACTTTATGCAAAGACTTATCAAGACCATCAAAGAACAGGGAAAAAAAGATACTATGAGCGCGTCGGTTACAGCGATCGAATCGATCAGGTATGAGGTTAAAGATGTAATTTTTATCGTGCTAGATTCATTCATAAAGCTTTTTGCCGTTGAAAAAGAGAATGAAATATTGTTTCGTACTCTAAAGTAGAATGATATGGTGGATATTTGTTGATTATGACATTGAGGATCACTATAGAGTGGATCCTCTTATTTAAATCAGTTACGAGACAGATGAATGCTCTTTGATAAAAACAATCGTTTCAATATAGCCAATCTGATAACATTCGGCAATATTGCGTGCGGCATAATCGCTATGAATTTCATATTCAAGGGTAATTTTTTCGCGGCGATA
Organism: uncultured Nitratifractor sp.; assembly: GCA_964650685.1. GTDB lineage: Bacteria > Campylobacterota > Campylobacteria > Campylobacterales > Sulfurovaceae > Nitratifractor. Next base: position 1,662 of record CAZYUW010000056.1, on the reverse strand, counting down.
GTTTTCGCGTGGATCGCCGGTGCTCTCGATATCGCGGATGGCAAAGTCGCCAGGCGTTATGGTCTTTCGACCGAGTTCGGCATTCAGCTGGACAGTTTCGCGGATTTTCTCTCTTTTGTCATAATGCCGTCTTTCCTGCTCTTTTACGCTCTGCACAAAAGTGGTGTTTTCGAGGAGATCTTTCTGGGAGCGGTCTTTATATACTATATAGTCTGCGGTTTGAGAAGGCTGGTGGAGTTCAACCTCAAATCGGATGCCGGAAGCGTAGAGAAGTTTTTCGAGGGAGTACCCACCCCACTGGGCGCGATTTTGCTTTGGGTTTTATATCTGCTCTACAGTTACGGAGTGGTGAGCAACGAGTGGATTATAGCCGTGGCTGTGGTGGCGATTGCCTGGTCGTTCAACTCCAGACTCAAGATAGTCCACCCTTGATTACCATACACTACTGCAGATGGCTTGACAAGAGCGGTTGTGAAAAATTGCTTAAGTGGAGGTTCGTTTGTCGACTCTGATTGTATCGCTCAGGGAGAAGATCGCGCACTTTTCCGAGCTTGTCATGTTCAAGCATTCGGTCTTTTCTCTGCCATTCATCTTTATAGCCATGGTCGTGGCGGCGAAAGGGTGGTTTGGATGGAAGCTGCTCCTTCTCGGTACGATCGCGGCGGTCAGCGCGAGAAACTTCGCGATGGGTGTAAACCGATACCTCGACAGAGATATAGATACGCTCAACCCGAGAACAGCGAATCGTCCATCTGTCGATGGCAGGGTCAGCGGGGTCGAAATGGTGCTGTTCATATTTGTCAACGCGGTTGTGTTCATCGCCGATGCATGGATGATCAACAGCCTTGCATTCAAACTGTCGATACCGATACTTGTCGTTCTCGCGGCATACACTTTGTTCAAGAGATTCTCCTCTCTGGCTCATGTGGTTCTGGGGGTGAGTCTGGGTCTGGCTCCTGTCGCCGGAGCGGTTGCCGTCAGCGCTCAAATCCCTGCGTGGAGTCTCTGGCTGGCTGCGGGGGTGACCTTCTGGGTGGCCGGTTTCGATCTCCTCTACAGCCTGCAGGATATGGAGTTCGATCGCAAGCACGGTCTCCACTCCATTCCATCGAGACTGGGAGCCTCCCGTACTCTCGCTATCGCGGCTTTTTTCCATCTGCTGAGTGTTGTTTTATGGGGTGTTTTCGTATCTGCGGCAGCTCTTGGGCTTTTTGCCTGTCTGGCTGTACTGTTCGCGGCCGTGATGCTGGGGTACGAGCACTATCTGGTACGAAAGGATTTTACCCAGATAGATAGAGCTTTTTTTACGGTAAACGGCTATCTGGGTTTTGTCTTTTTGGGGTCGATCGTACTGGATGTACTGTTTTGAGAGCGGTGAATATGGACTGCGAGAATCCGTTTTCTGGCAGTATATCGATGAGGATTCTGTGATATCCGCCACGATGAAGTTCACTGTAGTGCAGTTGGAAAAGATCGGAGATTCATGAAAAGACTTCTGAGGCTCAACGGTGTATCTGAGGAGTGGGATCCGATACTCTCACCCGCACTGGAGGCGCTGGATCCATCCTACAGGGAGTGGTTGCTCGCTGGAGATGGTTATATCCCCGATCGCGACAGGATTCTGGCGGCTTTTTCGACCATGCAGCCCCGAAGCGTGAAGTA
>CAZYUW010000055.1:0-2629 GCA_964650685.1 uncultured Nitratifractor sp. | reverse complement strand
GGGACGGAGAATACCTCTATTCCAAATCGATCAATTACTCGATGAGGCAATTGTATGACCGATATTGCGAGATTGTCGGTAAAACTGTCGATGAGAAACAGTTTTTCCGCATCTTCCAGAAAGAGGGCGTCAAGACCACGCATCTTGAGTTCCAGCAGAATCTAATCAAGCTTTTCAACGAGATATTCATAACGATCAACGATATCGTCATTTATACCAAAAGAGCCTACAAAATTGATGTGATAGACCAGATGTTCATCGGCAGCGAATTCGGTCCGATCAGCGGAGCGGATGAATATGCCCAGAACTATCTGGGACTCTATTCGACCTCCATGATTTTCGATTTCAAAATCAAGAGCGATGAGTGGTATGTCGACCAGCAGCACTATATGCTTGCGAGGGTGACAGAACACTACTGGAAAGAGCCGGAAACTTTCATCAACTTTACCCGTTATCCAAGGCCGCCGGCTTTTCACAGACGCGCCAGCGGACAGTTCATTCTGACGATGGCAGCGGCAGTTCTGCTTGCCGTTGCCTATCCCCTCTATTTCCTGATTGCTTCTTATGTGCTGGATATACGCAACTATCAGCTTGAGAACGAAGAGAAACAGGTCGGAGCGGAAGTGAGAAAATACCGTGCAATTATCGGGCAGAAAAAGAAAGAGATCAAGAAACTGAACGCCCGGATCGCTGGTCTGAAAGAGATATACGGCGGAAAGGAGAAAACTCTCGTTTCGGTATATGATAAAAAAGTCCACTATCGCCTAAAATCCCAGCAGCTGGCGTCTTTTGCGTCGGATCTGGGCCGATATGGCGTTCACAGCAACTGGATGAGCAGCCGGAGCGACAGATACCGGCTTTCACTGATAGCCGAGAGCGACAGAAATCTTACGGGGCTTGTCAAATATATTGCGGGCAAGTATGCCGATGATATCGTCCGGATAGATATAGAGCGTATTGCGCATAAGAGTGACAACTCCTTTTATATGGGGATTCTGGAGGTGGAATTGCGATGAGGATTATCGAAGAGAAAATGGAGGGCATGGATCACTACTTTGACCAGAAAAGTAGTACGGAAAAATGGATGATTACGCTGATCATCGCGGCGATTGTGGGGTACGTGTTTTACCTTTACCTCTATCCCTACGCTGCTTCGAAGTACGAGGGAAGCCTGAAGACACAGAAGCATCTGGCGAAAAAACTGAGAGAGGAAAATACGTATCTGATGTCTATCACGATAAACGGGGACCGCAACTACTACGTCAAAAAATACGACCGGGAAATCGGGAGAAAGAAGCGGGCGATAACAAAATACAAAGAAAAAATCGCCCTGCTCAACAAAAACTTTGAAAAACTTTCCGAAGTTCTTTTCAACAGGAAAAACTGGGCGCTCTTTCTCGATTCTATCACAGACAGGGCCCATGTCAACGATGTCGAGCTCCTGGAAGTTACCAACAAATATGTCAAAGGGAAGGCAAACTTCGGACATGTGCTGGAAATGGGAATTCGTTGCAAAGGGAAATTCCAGAGCATTCTGGCATTTGTCAACGATCTTGAACAGAACAAACTGGTTACGGATGTGTATGACAGCAATATCCGGTACGACCTGAACAGTTCGAATATTGTTGCCGATCTGAACGTATCTGTATGGGGGGTAAACCGATGAGACATCTGATGGGTGCGGTCCTGTTGCTTGGCTATCCGCTGTATGCCGAGCTGACGGTGGAGAAGATCGAAAAAATGGTGGAGCAGATCCAGGGAAAGCGGAGCAGCAAAGTCGATATGCAGTTCGACAAGCTGCCTTCCCCGTTCGCACATGTGGTCCAGGCTGACAGCAATGCCACTCCGATGATGGTGACGATGCACGAAAGCGTCGTTTTCAAACTGGGGGCCATCGTCAATGGAAAAGCCCATATAAATGGGCTTTGGCTGAAAACAGGAGATCAGATACAGGGTTATACTGTCGAGAGTGTCGAGGATGGCAAAGTGGTGTTGAAAAAACTGGATCGGACAAGGGAACTTTACCTTCCCGATCCTGAAAATTCAAATCTTCTACAAATCAACGAGGGGTGAAATGATGATCGTTAAAACAATACGAAAGATAGTGACAGGCTTCGTAGTGGCCGGGATGTTTGCTGCGGGGGCGTCGGCTGAAGAGTGTACGAACAAACTGTTCAGCGTGACGATAAATGACAGTCTGACGATCGGCGATGCCATAGACAATCTGGCCGAAACCTGCGGTTTGACCGTGATCGTCAAAGATTCCGGGGCTCAGCACAGGCTGAAAAAGAATCTCTACTATGTAAAGCTCAAAAATGCCTCTCTGAAAGGTTTTCTTGACACGCTGCTCAAAGACAACGATCTCAACTATACGCTCAAAGGCAATAAACTCTCCATTTCCTACCTGGTGACCAGAACATATAAAGTGCATTATGTCACGGGGCAAAGGAAAGGTACCAGCAGTTCCAACGTACAGGTGGCGGGAGGATCCTCCAGCTACAACACCAACGAAACGAGCGAATCCTCGAAAGGGTCCACTATTACCATCGAATCCAACCAGGAGTTTCAGTTCTGGAATACCATCAAAGAGGAGATACACCGCATACTCAATACCGCGGGTGACGGAAGC
>CAZYUW010000054.1:0-7955 GCA_964650685.1 uncultured Nitratifractor sp. | reverse complement strand
TGTGGCTGCAACTATCTGATGTACATCGCCGTCCACATAAGCGAACTGAAGCCCCCAGTTGATGTTGTTTACACTGCCTACTGCAGATGCCCAGATAGACCATGTATCTTCATATGCTGTTCTGTTTGCACCTGCGAGAGCTACTGCTAAGACATTGCCCAACAGACCATTTAGTTTACTCTCAGGTATATAGTATGCCGCCAGAGAGAGCGTAGTGTTCGCCAGAGACTTGTTGATCAATCCCAGCATGAAGAGACCGGCACCATCGCTGACATCGACATTGCTCAGATCATACTGCTCACCCGCGTATACGGTACCGACAACCTCCTCTACCTGAGGCATATTCGGAGCAGTGTATGCCTGATCCACCCATGCGAATACCAGTGTAGTATCCTGCAGATCAGTGTTTGCTATAACGATACCGTCATAAGACACATCTATAACACCACCGGTTCTGCTGGAGTATGCCCATGGAGATACAGCTTTTGGAAGCGCTTGGCGACCTACTTTGATAGCTGTGTTACCAAAAGTGTATGTCAAGTATGCCTGAGACACTTCACCGCCATTGTTCATTACTCCACCAAGAACAGGATCGGCTTTGAAAAGCATGGCATCACCGAGATCCCATCCCAGTCCTGACCAGCCAGCCAGCTCCAAACCGACACCGAATCCCATGCCGATCTCTTTCTCTACACCGAGAACAGCGGTGACTGCGAAGTTGTTGTTGGTCTCATCGCTGAAACTCATGTCAAAAACAGCATTTCTTGCTGCTGCTACTGCAGGTGCAACAAACGGATTTGGATCCCAATCCACATCCTGGGCCTGATAGAAGAAACCTACCTGACCCCAGAAATCCGCTGCAGGTGCTGCAGGCTCTACAGGTGCTATATCGCCACCCGCAAAGATAACGGCCGAAGCTGCAACTGAAAGCAAAAGACCTTTTTTCATTTGTAACTCCTTGTTTTTTTGTTTAGGCAGGAGTATAACATGATTTTCCAAAAGATGTCAAGCAAATTAATACCAAATCAATGAATAATTAATAGTTCATTAATATCTTCGTTTTACCTCATTGCAGCATCTTCGCTTACACTATAGCGAAAAATATCTAATATTAGATTTTAGAAGTGAAGGGCACTCAGATTATCATTCGCAACGGTTATGGTAACGATCAGAAGCAGAACAACAAAGAGATATCAGTAATAAAATATTCTTTAAAATGGTATATAAATGAAAGTATAAGGATAGAGCGGGAAAACCCGCTCCGAAGAGATCTCCAAAAGGAGATTAGAACTTGTAGTAAGCCTCTACACGGATTCTCTGGCGAGTAGTATCTCTGTTGATGAGACCAGCAGCAGTATTATTCTTGCGATCGACATCGAGATATCTGTACTCAACCTGAGCGTCTATATCCATGATCTTGAACTTGTATCCGAGTCTTACATCGAATGCATTGTCCATTGCCAGGTTTGTTGTAGCAGTCAGTTCCTCGTCAAACTCCCAGTAACCTATATTACCATAGAGCTTGCCGTTTCCGAGCTTGTAACCAGCCTTGGCTATGATCGCCCACTGATCTTCACCTCTTACTCTGTCTCCGCCGAAGTCACCGTTAAATGTCCAGAATGCGCTTGGTGAACCACCACCGTAACCAGCAGTTCTGAGGCTGTAGTCACCGTCGTTGATATAACCAACTACCAACTCGGCATCGAAATCACCCCAGCTTGAACCAACCTTAGCTGCTACGCCGTATGTTGCATCCCATCCGCTGTTGGCAACAGTTGCACCCGCAGGCGTTATCATATGCTCATCACCATCTACATAGGCGAACTGAAGACCCCAGTTGATGTTGTTTACTGTACCTACTGCAGATGCCCAGATAGACCATGTGTCTTCGAGAGCAACTCTGTTTGTTAAAGGACTGTTAGCAGCAAGGAAGTTGTTTACAAGTCCATTCAGCTTGCTCTCTGGTATATAGTATGCTGCCAGAGAGAGCGTAGTGTTTGCAAGAGACTTGTTGATCAATCCCAGCATAAACAGACCGGCACCATCACTTACTTCGACATTGCTCAGATCCCACTTCTGGCCATTGAATGCCTGTCCAGCAGTAGAATCATATCTCTGTGGCATATTTGGAGCAGTGTATGCCTGATCCACCCATGCGAATACCAGTGTAGTATCCTGCAGATCAGTATTTGCTATAACGATACCGTCATAAGATACATCTATAACGCCACCGGTTCTGCTGGAGTATGCCCATGGAGATACAGCTTTTGGAAGCGCTTGGCGACCTACTTTGATAGCTGTGTTACCAAAAGTGTATGTCAAGTACGCCTGTGATACTTCTCCACCGTTATTCATATTACCACCAAGCAGACCGTCAGCTTTGAAGAGCATGGCATCACCGAGATCCCATCCCAGTCCTGACCAGCCAGCCAGCTCCAAACCGACACCGAATCCCATACCGATCTCTTTCTCTACACCGAGAACGGCAGTTACGGCGAAGTTGTTGTTGTCCTCATCACCGAAATCGAAATCGACTGTAGCAGGATTGTGATCATCGTTATCCTGCGCTTGATAGAAGAAGCCAATCTGACCCCAGAAATCCGCTGCAGGTGCTGCAGGCTCTACAGGTGCTATATCGCCACCCGCAAAGATAACGGCCGAAGCTGCTACTGAAAGCAAAAGACCTTTTTTCATTTGTAACTCCTTGTTTTTTGTTTACGCAGAAGTATAACATGATTTTCCAAAAGATGTCAAGCAGATTAATACCAAATCAATAAAAAGTTAATAACTTATTAACAAAATCTTGAGATAACGCCCATTTAATGGGAAAATATTTTTGAAACTTTTTTGCATATCCGTTAAGATAGTATAAAAAAGAGTTAACCATCCTCCATAGAGCACGATATTTTGACAATTTCACGAAGGATACTCTATCCTTCGATACGAGCTGAAGGTCGGCATATACCAAAATGCTGATGTGATTACAGAAGTTGAGTATCTACAATCTACACTTGATATAAATACTCCAAATATATGCTTTCCTGCAAGAGGTTGAAGGCACGATTCTCGAAATCATATTTTTGAGCGGTAGTTTCATCTATTGCGCTTTTTTTTGAAAAGCCTCATGTTTTCCGGGTTGCTCAGCAGCGCCTCCATCGAACTGTCTCCATCAGCAGCGGAAGATGCAGGCATTTTGGCGCTGTTTATGGCTACGGGGATGCCCTCACTGTATATCTGTCTTATCGCGCCCACGGGTACCGTAACGACGGAACCGAAATTCTCTGCGCCGAAACCCGCCTCGAAACTGAGACGATCACCATCCAGGCAGGCACTCTGCAGAGTGTAGCCGGAGAGAACGAAAAGCACTCTCTCGTCGAACGACGCGTATATCTCATCCGGCAACGCGGGCTCGAAGTCCGCATGGGCACTCTCTACCAACACCGCGAACTCCACCCCTCTGCCGAGCAGATAGGCAACCATCTCCGATATCGCCCTGCGTGAGATTTCGCCAAACTCTCTATCCGCGAATATATCGTTCATCATCGCCCTTTCGATATCCTTGTGATACTATTTTTACTCCATCTACGACCTCGAAACCCCTCAGCGCGTTCATTACGGCAAGTGAGTCGCAATCGTAAAGATCCCCGATATGCAGATCCCTCTCTCTCAATCTGCCCTCCTCCAGCAATCTCTTTCTGGTGGTCCCCTCCAGCAACGGTTTGGCCGGGGTGAACCACTCGTCGTCGATCTGCAGGGCGATATTGGCTGTCGTGGTGTCGCTCAGAAGCCCGTCTCTGACGATCACCACATCATCCATATCGGGCGATAGCGCCCTGAGCTTCTCGAAAAACGATCTATCCGCGTATTTGCACCCATAGTCCATGTCGGCTTCGACGACACCCAATATCCTGAGCGGAGTGTGCAGATATGGAGAGATATCGACACTCTCTATATATAATGTATAGTACACCTTGCATCTATATACGCCTCTATCGGGAATATTCCCGACATACTTCGAGATATCCAGCTCCTCTTTCGCGCCGAAGATCTCTCTGCGACATCTGTTCATCCTGCCGTTGTGCCAGGATAGATGCATGAGCCTGCCATCCTCGATGCGCAGCGTCTCGAAGAGCAGTGGAGTCCGACCGGATCTTGTATCCAATTCAATCCTCCCATCTCTCTGTCGCCGCGCGTCTGTTCTGCCTGCTTCTGCTGTATGAATTTCTGTTTTTCATCTTTTGGAGTCTGTTGAGCGCGCCCAGCTGCTCATCTCTCATCTCCTCCATCGCTTCGGCGTCGAACTCTTCGGCGCGGACTCTTCCGTAAAGCTCGCGCAGATAGCTCTCGCTATGCCTCGCATGCTCCGAATCGAGCCTCAGATCCTCCAGCTTTTCGAGCTCTGCGATCGTGTTTTGCAGCCGGTTTCTGAGCTCGGAAGGCTCCGAAGCCGGGTTTTTGAATATCTTGTAGAGCCTCTTCAGTGTCTTTTCCAGCAGGGAGATATACTTTCTCCTCCTGTACTGCTCTATCTGTCTGGAGGTATATCTCAACTCTATCTCAATCCTGCAACTCTATAGTCGTTCCTATCGGAACATGCTGCCACAGATAGTCGAGATCCTTGTTGGTAACGGCGATGCATCCGTTGGTCCAGTCGTGCCTGAGTGTATAGCTGTCGCCGTGACCGTCTCTGTTCCAGTAGGGCTGCCCATGTATCGTTATGAGATTGCCGGGTTTTACGCCCGCTTTTGCCGCTCTGGCTCTGTCCGCGGCATTGGGGTAGGAGAGATAGAGGGCTCTGTATTTGATCGGGTGACATCTCTTGCCCGTTATCGTATATTTGCCCGTCGGAGTCCTGAAGTCGCCCTTTTTCAGCTTGGGGCCTCTGTTTTTGCCCAGCGAAACAGGCATGGTCTCGACAACCTTGCCATTGCGGTAGAGATACATCTTGTGAGCGGACTTTCTGACCAATATATGATCTATGCGTTTACCTTTCAGCTCGCTGCCTCCGGTTTTGCAGTTTTTTAGTGGATATCTGCCAACCTCCCGCTTCTCTCTCGGGGCGAAAAGATCGCATCCACTAACCAAAAAAAGTACCGACAAAAGTACCGTTACAGCTACCGCTTTCTTTCTCATGCTTTTTCCTCGCTTTTTTCGTGATTGTAACACGGGTGTCATCATGGGAGGTTTAAGAATCCGGTTTTGAGAGCTCTTTTTCGGAGAGTATATCCCTGACGACCTCTCTGTCGTCGAAAGGGTGTCTGACGCCGTCTATCTCCTGATAATCCTCGTCGCCTTTGCCGAGTATAAGCAATATCTCCCCTTTCTGGAGTTCGGATAGAGCCGTCTCTATGGCTTCTCTTCTGTCGGCTATGGCTTTGACATTCTCTTTGCCTTCGAGACCGGAGAGTATCTCCGAGATTATCGCTTCGGGCTTTTCGCTGCGTGGGTTGTCGCTGGTAACATATATCTTTTTCGCGAATCTGCCCGCTACCGCGCCCATTTTCGGACGCTTCTGTCTGTCTCTGTCTCCGCCTGCGCCAAAAACGACCACCAGATCCCTCTCTTTGAGACTGTCCATTACGCGATACATTCCATCGTGCGTATGGGCAAAATCGACTATCACGAGCGGATCTCTGCTGACGATCTCCATCCGTCCCGCAACGCCTCCGAAATTTTCTACCGCATCGCATATATCATCGAAAGGTCTGTGAGTGAGCAGTTTGACGGAGGCTACCGCGGCAACGATATTGTAGAGATTGAAAAGCCCCATCATATTCGAAAAAAAACCGCTCCGCTCGTCACCATGCCTGACGATGGCACTTATACCGCCATCGAGAGAGTAGGCATCCACCTTGAACGAAGCGGGTTCATCCACTCCGTATGTGTACGCGTTGCGGGGATCGAACTCTATCTTTCCGGAGTCGTCTCTGTTTATCAGCTTCAGGCTGTCGTCCGAAAAAAATCTGCTCTTGACCCTCCTGTACTCCTCGATGCTTCCATGATAGTCCAGATGATCTCCAGTCACATTGGTATGCACCTTCAGCGCGAAGTCCAGACCCTCTATGCGATCCTGATCTATAGCGTGCGAACTCACCTCCATCACGAAACAGTCCGCTCCCGACTCTCTGGCTCTTTTCATATTGTATAGCGTATGAAGTATGGACGGGGTGGTCATCGTGTGCTCTTCGAGCCTCTCGTCGTTTACGAAGAGACCTCTCGTTCCCTGCAGCGCGACCCCGATATCCAGATCGACCAGCAGAGAGTATATCAGCGCCGTGACGGTTGTCTTGCCGTTGGTACCGGTGACACCGACTACCCTCATCTCGTCTATCCCCCACGCTTTCATCAGCTCACGGGGGCTTATGCGCCTCTGGGAAGGAGAAAGACTCTCTCTATACGGAGCGTTCTGCGCCGTCTCCAGAAAAAGCGTTTCGCTGTCAGCCTCCTGCGTATTATCGCTTATAAAGGCATAGTCGCCGATACCGGCGGGAACCTTCACGATCTATCCCCGTTGATCGTGGAGTAGAGTCCATATATCTCTTGGTCTCCGCCAAAATTGTCGGAAAGCGAGTCCAGATACCCCAGAGCCATCTCCCTGTAGCCGCCCTCGACAAGCCTCTCTATAAAATCGATGAACTCCTCTTTGGTTCTGATGACCACTCTCGTCGAAAACATGATATCCTCGAACGCCTCCTTGAAGTCGCCCTTCTCTTCCGCAAGTCTGATGAAATCGTCGTAACTGATACCATCCTCTATCTCCATCTCTTCTCTGAGGGAATCGACGATCTGCTCCTGTATGACGACTCTCGTAGCGTATATGGTCTGCATGAGCTCGTCGATTATCTTTTCGGCGTCGTCGCTGGAGTTTTTGATCATCTGATAGTAGTCGAAGAGCACCTGCGCGTCTTCGTCGCTCTCGAGTCCCATATCGCTGAGATAGACCCCCACTCTGGCATCTTTGAGCCTAGGATAGTCTCTGAGCAGCAGACTGTAAATTTTGAGCGCGTTGCCATACTCTTTTTTCAGGAACTGCTCTTCGGCTCTTTTCAACAATACTCTTTTACTCGTCATATCTCCATGCCTTCTACTTATTGAAATAATTGTAACACATCTACACTATTATATAAACATCAATTCAAAAAATTGATGGCAACTTTTGTAGCATTTGAAGTGATTTTGGGAGTTTTGATGTTCCCGGGGTCCTGTGACCCCATCGACATCCGGCGAAAACGGGTCGCCAAAAAGGGAGTATAGTGCCGTTATACCAGCTCTATGATAGCCATTTCGGCCGCATCCCCGCGTCTGACACGGGTCTTGACGATCCTTGTATATCCGCCCTGTCGATCGCTGTAGCCCGGAGCGATCTCCTCGACCAGCTTCTTGGTGCTCTTTTTGTCCTGCAGCTGGGCGAAAACCGCTCTGTGGGCATTGAAGTCACCTGCTGCCGCTTTACTGATGAGCCTCTCGTAATATTTTCTCAACTCTTTCGCTTTTGGAAGAGTGGTCTCTATCCTGCCATGCTCCGTCAGAGCGATCGCAAGGTTTTTGAGCAGAGCTGCTCTGTGTTGAGACTTTCTTCCAAGCTTGCGATATCCATGTCTGTGTCTCATGGGAATCCTTTACTCTTTTGTTTGTTCAAATTTGCTTACCAGCTGCGCACGCGTTTCTTCGTCCAGCTCGAAATCGCTGCCAAAACCGTGTGCCGCCAGCATTTCGTTTATCTCGTCCAAAGATTTCTTGCCGAGATTTTTGATGCTTTTGAGCTCGTTTTCACTCATCAGGACAAGTTCTCCGAGGTATTTTATGCCCGCTCTGTCGAGGGAGTTGAAACTCCTCGCGCTAAGACCGAGACTGTCGACCTGTACCATAAACGCTTTCAGATCCTTTCCTCCACCGCTTTTGGCTCTGACCCCGCTTTCGAGATCTATATCGAGTACACCTGAAAAGACCGACAT
>CAZYUW010000053.1:0-5422 GCA_964650685.1 uncultured Nitratifractor sp. | reverse complement strand
AGCGATGAGTATGGGCAGGAGTTCGAGTGAAACGATCAGTTTTTCAAAAAGAATATTGGTTTCGTCATACGCAATAAAGTCGTTGAGTATCGCCAGACTTGCCGCCGCAGTACCCAGTGCGATCCAGCCAAGTGCACGATTATCAGGGAAGAAAAACTGAAGTCCGGTAAAAAGTGCAATCATGAAGATTGTCAGGTTATATGCCGGAGGACGGGCGAAAAATGCCTCTTCATACCCCTGCAGTTCCATGATTTCACTGACCGCTTCGATATTGACGCGGCGAATCGCCAGAATAATGAGTACCAGAAATATACCCAGACTCACTTTCAAAATCTCCAGCGGTGCCGTTTTGGCAAAACCCAACACACTGAGAAAAAACCAGATTTGCGCTACTTGTACCGCTACAAAGGCATAGGCGATACTGACATGGCGTTTTGCAGGATCTTTGAAGATGGGTTTGATCACAAGTATCGTCAGCCAGGCAAAAAGGAGAATATTTGCAATAGCAGTAGGATATACGCCGATAATACCCATCGCCCAGAATGTCACACGCCCTATAATCCACAGTCCGAACACACCTGCAAGTGTCTTGCCGACGATGGGTATCGTGCCGGGATAGAGTTCTGGAGCACCGGTGAAGATAAATGCCGCCATTCCCAGAAAGCCGATACCAAAAAGCATCTCATAAATATGCCAGCTCAAACCGTCATCGATAAATCCAAGTGTAATCGTTCCATTGTAGTAGAGTACCCACAACAGAATCGATACGATCATGTAAGGTGCCATCAGCAAGAAAGCGGGACGAAATCCGTACGCCAGAAATATCGGAATATCTCCTTCGGGGTATGATTCGTAATGTTTGGTTGCTGCCATTATTTTAACTCCAGTTCAAATGTTTCGATAATATAAGGGTCGCTCAAGAGTTTCGCCGTTTCATTGTAGATATAGGTATCATCCCGTTGACTCTGGGGACGGTCAAAAGTAAAGGTTTTTACGATTCTGCCGGGATCTGGTTCGAGCAGCAAGATTTTGTCGCTGAGTCTGATCGCTTCCATAATATCATGAGTAATGAAAAAGATCGTAATTTCCTGTTTGTCGATCAACTCGATGATATGGTTTTGCAGTTCTCTTTTGAGTCCGATATCGAGTGCGGAAAAAGGTTCGTCCAGAAAGAGTAACTGCGGTTTGGTGACGAGTGCTCTTGCGAAGGAGACTCGCTGACTCATACCGCCGCTAAGTTCTTTGGGAAATTTATCGAAATCATCCTCTTCCAGATCGAAACGCAGTGCAATCTCCTTGGCTCTTTGGAACTGCTCTTTTTTGTCCACACCCAGTGCTTTGAGTCCAAAAGAGATATTGTCGATCACATTTTTCCAGGGTAGCAAACGAGGATCCTGAAAGGCGATAGATTGCGTTTCGAAACTGTTTTCGATACTTCCTTCCTGCCTATCCAGCAAGCCGGCACAAAGCCGCAGCAGCGTCGTCTTCCCACCGCCGCTGGGACCCACGATCGAGAGGACTTCCCCTTCATGAATCTCGAAACTGATATCTTCCAGAATCGTCTTGTAGCCAAACGAGAAGGTGAGATTTTCCACTTTCAGTCGCGCCATTTTTCCACCTCCTGTTTGACCGGTTCAAGAATGATATATTCCACCATCATCAAAAGCCCAATCATAATCACAACCAGTGCGAGTGCAGTCTGTGTATCGAGCTGGCTTCTGGCAAGTGCCAGAGAAGCGCCGATACCGTCACTGGTCGCCAAAAGCTCAGCCATCACGACAATTTTCCATGCCATCCCCAGAGCGCTTACCCATGCAGGAAAGATATATGAGAAGATATGGGGCAGATAGATATCGGTAAATTTCATCATGAAAGGGACTTTGAATGTATCCGCCATCTCCTCGAATTTGTCTTCGAGTGTACGGGTACCCTGTAATGCACCGATAAAGACAATCGGCATCGATGCGACAAAGACGGTAAATTCTACCGTCGCATCGCCCATCCCGAACCAGATCATTGCCAGTACGATCCATGCGATAGGGGGCATTCCCATCAAAATGGTGATGATCGGGCGGCTCGTCATGGATGCTGTGACGAAAAATCCCGACAACAGCCCCAGTACCGTCCCCACGAGCATCGAAATGCCAAATCCCACGATAACCCGGTTGATAGTGATGACGAGATTTTCCAGAAATTCCTCATCTTCGAAGAGTGTCACAACGGTTTTGAAACTATCCAGAGGAGAAGGAAGGATCATATCACCATAGAACTGATTTCCTACATCCCACGCTGCGATGAAGAGAAAGATGGAGGCTATCGCACCCCAACCGCTCCACAAAAATGCGGGAAAATCCCGAATGATCTTCTTTATCGCATCCATCAGTAGTAAAACCCTCCATCAGGCAGTGTACCGCCGATAATTTTGGGGTTGTCGTTTTTCATCTGTGTGAAGAAGAATTCGATATCTTTTTTCGCCTCTTTCGCCGGTACTACTTGCAGCTGTACCTGTGAAACAGAGTCTTCCACCGCTTCGGGTGTGAACATTTTGATGTGTTTCACCACCAGCTCACCTGCTTCTTTCGGATGTGCCTTGTACCATTTCATAGCCTCTTCATATGCTTTTTCAAAGGCTTCGACGACCTCTTTGTTATCGCGCATTTTCCCTACGACCGCCATTCCCGCCTGTGCGATTTTGGCTTCGGTACCAAAAGCCTCTCCCCACTCTTTTTGCAGATCGATCCCCCGATAAAGCTCGGGTGCGACGATGCTGACGGGAAAGGATTTGGTCTTGCGCAGTACCATCGAAGTAGCGGGTTCGGGCAACAAGGCGTTATCCTGCCGTCTCATGATGAGTTGCTGTGCGGCATCCATCGGATTGGAAACATAGATGAGTTCAATCTCTTTTTTGCCAATTCCTTTCTTCTTCATGATGGCACGCAATACGATATCCGGCATATCTCCCCTCCAAGGTATAACCAGCGCATCTCCTTTTAGTTTCTCGAGTCTATTTATGGATCGATCGCGTACCAGTATCTGCAAAATTCCCCAGACTGAGACATTCAGCAGAGTTACCGGTTGTTTTTTGTTGTACAAAATAGCGGCGACATTGGTTGGAACCGCCACGAAATCGACCTCTTTGTTGATGATCATCGCACGGAGCTGGTCAGGGTTGTTCCAGAGACGGAACTCCACTTTTTTGGCGACATCTTTGAGTGCATCCGTTTCGATCATTCTAAAGATGGGATGCGAAACATTCGCCGATGGACCGGCGATGACGATCTTATCCAGCTTCTGGAAACCAAAAGCCGATGTGGCGAGTAGCAATGCGGTAAAGACAGCAATTTTTTTCAACATAATTTTCTCCCTCGTTCATTTGAATTTAAAAGGTATCCTATACGGACAAACACTCTGCTCTTTTCCAAAGGTCGATACTCTTTGAGATTGTAATGTGTCAGTAGCGACACTCCGACTCCTACATGGATCTTCGGCTTGCCCAAAGGCAAATATTCGATCTGCGGTCTGATATATCCAACAACTCCACTGAAGGCTTTGAAAGGAAGCTTGGAAAGAAGCATTTATCTCCTTTGATAGTAATGATTCTCAAAATCGAATCATAGCCAATATCACCTTAATCTATAATGATATTCATTATCATTGTAAAAACTCGACTGCCTGTCTTTATTGCATCAACCCTACTTATCTGTAGCTTCACAATGAGAAAATATTGAAAAAAGCAGGACATTGAAGGGCCTAATCTCATCTTATCCATAAAAACAGGAGGAAGTGTTCCAGTGAAAAACGGAAATCTTTTTGAATGATGACCCAGGAAAAGGAATAGTGAATTGGATTCAAGAGGAGAGAATCGGGAAGATCAAGATTCTCTCCCCCCGTCGGTAAAATTATTCTAAAATCTCTCTACCGTTGGCGGGCTGAATGGGCCTGTTGTTGGGAAAGCCGAAAAGGCTGAAAAAGGTGTTGACCTGCTCTTTGGAGATGCTCATCGGTTTTTTGAAGATATGCCACTTCACACCCTCGGTACAGGGAGGTGTGGTAAGCGATCCGGTGAAGCTGTAATACTCTTTGTCGTCCGGCATCAGAGCCTTTATCTCTTTGGCACTCAGTTTGCAGGGAATCTCCTTGCCAGTTCCCAGTTCTGGGAAGCGACTCCATATCTTTTTCAATACTCCATTCTCTTCACCCTCTTCGAACATTACGCCCACAACGGCAAGCTTCCCGTCGTCGGAGGCGTGTACGAAATGTATCTCCATAGGGAAAGCGTCTCCCCCGATATTGTTTTCACTCGGTACATGGAAGTGAAACTGCTTCAATCTGTAAAGCTCTTTACCTATTTTGAGAGTGCTCCCTTCCGATATATTCACCTGTACTGTATGGCCATTGTTTATCATACTGACAGAACCGGCATTGTAGTCGAGTTCAAGAGCTTTCAGCTCGATATCCTTCGTAGGTACGATATTGATGGGTGTCTGTAGTTTGCCCTCGGAACAGGTCTTGAAATTTTCACTCAACTCACCCCAATGTAGAGGACCGCTCTTTCCCAGATATCCCCATTGGGTGTGGCTGCCGGAAGCCATGGCGGGTATCGCCAGAAGTGACAGAAGTGCGAAAAGTCCTTTTTTCGATACTCTCTTCATGCTTTCTCCTTAAAGTTTATATTTGTGCTTGCGATACCGATTATATATATCGAAGATAACTCTCCCCATCTTTCGTGAGCACATTTTTCTCTTTTCAATCAATTTTTTACAATTCGAAACATAAATAAAAATTTATATAAAATATCATAATAATAAATATATCAAAAAGCTATCATCTATCGACAAGCGGGATGGCCGACGAAGTCGTTCTATGGTTTCTGCAGAGAAGAGATGAGTCGGATATCGAATTCGTAGTAGCGAGAGTCGAAAATCGTTGGAAAAATGGACTTTGCGAAGATGCAGGGAGTCTGAAAATATGGAGGTGGGAATCCATATTGGAATCGGAGGCTTCAGCCCCGCACAATGGTGATATGACGGGACTGAAGTCCCTACTCCTCGGGTTTTCTGACTTCATATCGAGAGGGCGAAATCGAAGTTGCGCTCTATGCGAGATTCTACCGGCGACTGAAGTCGCCGCCCCGGAGAGTGTTGTCTCTGTCTTCTTTCGTTTTCACCTCAAATCAAATCATCGATACCCTCATGATATCTGTACCGTAGGGTTGGCTTCGTCTGGTGAGGCGGGATCTTGACGAAGCAAAAAAAGCAAGCTAAAATAGTATCGAACAAGGTACCAAAAAGGATATCTATTATGACACGGATTTTAGCAAACTATACAGCCAGTATCTCCGAATTGAAAAAGAGTCCGTCATCTATCATAGAAAATGCCAATGGCGAGAGTATCGCTATATTGAACCACAATCAGCCCAGTG
>CAZYUW010000052.1:0-4969 GCA_964650685.1 uncultured Nitratifractor sp. | reverse complement strand
CTGCCCCGGGAGGTACTGAAGAGTTTCAAAGGATGCAAAAAAGGAACGATAGTCGACTGCACTCTCGGATATGGTGGACACAGCGAGCTCATACTGGAAAACTTTCCAGAGCTTTCGGTCACAGGAATAGACAGGGACAGTGAATCTTTCGATTTTTCAAAATACAGACTCCGACGATACGGAAAGCGGATGGATTACAGGCATGGGGCCTTTTCAAAACTGCTTCCAGAGATTCTAAAGCATAAAGAAGTATCGGGTATTCTGGCGGATTTCGGTGTCTCTTCCCCGCAACTCGACAGAAAAAGCAGGGGTTTCTCCTTTGAGAGTGATTCGCTCGATATGCGCATGGACACAAACACAACCTTGACCGCAAAAGATATACTCAACAACTATACCTGTAAAGAGTTGACCAGAATATTCAGAGAGTACGGGGAGATAACGAGGGCGAAACGGCTGGCCGACGAGATAGTCGAACAGAGACGGAAAAGTCCCATCGAAACACCCTCGCAGCTCATGGAGATAGCGCGAAAGATTTTGAGCGGCAGAAAAAAGATCAATCCGGCCACCCTGCTCTTCCAGGCGCTGCGCATAGAGGTCAACGACGAGCTTGGCGAAATCGAGCGAATGCTGGATATCCTCGAGGAGACCAAACCTTCCGGAACGATTCTGGTCTTTATCACATTTCACTCTCTGGAGGACAGATTGATAAAAGAGCGCTTCAAGAGATGGTCCAGATCGTGCGTATGTCACAGTGACGCCATCAGGTGCACCTGCGGTAACAACAACGATCTTGGTAGAATATCGACCAGAAAACCTGTTGTAGCCACTGCCGAAGAGCTGTCGAAAAATCCCAGAAGCAGAAGTGCCAGATTGAGATCGTTTATCTTCCATGAAAGAACGAAAGAGTCCGGAAATATTATGGAGAACAGATGAAAAAGAGTCCACCGCGGCGAGGCATATCGTACGATCTGCTGAGTATAGTGCTCATAGCGATGAGTATAGTACTCATACTGGCTGTAGTCAAAATATATCTCAGCAACAAAATATACTACGAAAGCAGAAATATCAATGCTCTGGAGAGAGAGGTGGCCGCTCTGAGAGAGGAGAACAATATCCTGCGAACCAATGTGGAGAAGATAAAATACAAAATCAAAATAAGCGACACTATATTCAGTCTCGACGAAGATCCTCTCGAAAAAAACGAAAAACCCGGGGAGCCCGATTGATGATAAGGGGTTTTATAGATTTCGCCATCAGACAGCCGATACTAAATCATATACTTTTTATCCTCGTCATGATTCTTGCGCTATTCTCTTACACCAAAATCCCAAAAGAGATATTCCCCCCCTCCGATCTGGACAAGGTCTCCATTAGAGGAG
This sequence comes from uncultured Nitratifractor sp., assembly GCA_964650685.1. Lineage (GTDB taxonomy): Bacteria > Campylobacterota > Campylobacteria > Campylobacterales > Sulfurovaceae > Nitratifractor. The sequence continues at coordinate 3,590 of CAZYUW010000052.1, read as the reverse complement.
GATACGCCGGCACAAGTGCGGATGTGCTCGATAAAATGGCCGTAAAAACCATAGAGGACGATCTGAAAAGTGTCGAAAATATCAGCAATATAGAGACAGTAATACAAAACGGCTCTTTCGGCATAACCGCCGATATCAAAGATGGAGCGGATCAGCAGATAGTCCTGAGCGATGTAAAGGATGTGATAGCGAATACAAAAAAGGATCTTCCATCCGATATGAACGAGCCTACCGCCAGAATAGCCGTTCACAACTTTCCTTTGCTGCTGATAGCGATATCTGGAGATGTACCGAAAAAACGGCTGCTCGAGGCGGCTAAAAAACTCAAAAGCAAACTCTCGGGATACCAGACACTCAACAGTATCGACATTAGAGGAGATGCCGACAACGAACTTAAAATCGAAATGGATCAAAGAAAACTTGATGCCTACGGAATCACAAAACAACAGTTCTACAGCGCCATTTCCGCACTCAGCTCGATATATCCGGCAGGTACTTTCAAGTACGAAGGTTCCAGGTTCTTTATCTCCACAATAAATGGTGAAAAAGAGGCTCGAAGAATATCCGACACTCTGGTCTCCATAGGTGACAAAAGGATCAGACTCGGAGATATCGCTCGTATCTCCTTTGGGCTGAGCACCCCCAGAGAGCTTTCCCACTTCAACGGCAAACACAACATATCCCTGAACCTGACCAAAACATCTGAAGGCAACGCTATCGCGCTGAGCAGATCGATACGAAACGATCTAAAAGAGTTCGCCAAAAACTATCCGGATCTCAGATTCGAAGTCTACACCGATACTTCTATATGGATAAAAAACCGTATAAATCTGGTAAGCTCCAATATCTTTTTTGGTCTCATACTGGTATTTACAGCTCTTTTTCTCAGTGTCAGTTGGAGAATAGCGGCCGTAGTCGCGATGGGAATACCGACAAGTTTTTTCATGGCGCTCATAGGAGCCGAGATGCTTGGCTACAGTATGAATATGCTGACGATGCTCGGAGCGCTCATAGCGCTGGGTATGCTTGTGGACGAAGCGATAGTAGTGGCTGAAAATATCTACAGACACCTGGAGATGGGCAAAAGCCCCAAAGAAGCGGCCATAGACGGAGCGGCCGAAATGTTCCCGGCAGTATTGACAGCAACGATGACAACCGTTTTCGCTTTTTTGCCTCTTTTGATAATGAGCGGTCACCTCGGCATGTTTATGAAGGTGCTTCCAGTCATGATAACGATATTGCTGTTGAGTTCGCTTTTCGAGGCATTCTATTTCCTGCCTCTGCACGCAAAAGAGCTGTTTTCGATCGGAAAGAGAATCGATCATCACGAGCCGAGTCCATTCTGGGACAGGAGCATCGAGATATACTCATCTTTGCTGTCGAAACTGCTCAGGCACAAAAAAATTTCGCTTCTTATCTTGACAGGCTCCATCCTCTTTTGCACAGTGCTGATGCTAAAAACGAGTAAATTTCAACTTTTTCCTCCATTTGACGCGACCCAGCTTTACATCAGTGGAGAGGTGGATGTCAACAGCAGGCTGGAGGATACCGAAAAGAAAATGTCGCTCATAGAAAAGACTCTTCTCGAAAACATGAAAAAAAACGAGATATCGTCCATAACATCTACAATAGGGATAAAGTTTAACGCCGACCAGAGTTTCGAGACAGGAGAACACCTTTTCCATATCTTTGTCAATCTGCACGAAAGAAAACCTCAAAACTTTTTCGACAGATACATAAACCCATATCTATCACTGGAGTATGACGACCACGATATGATAAGAGAGGCGGATGCCCATTCGATACTCAAAGAGATAAAAAAGAGGGTGAAATCTTTTGAGAGCATAAAAGAGAAGAACGGCTCACCTCTATTTAGAAATCTCAGTGCGTTCGTGCCGCAAACAGGTATAGTGGGTCACGATATCGAAATAGGGCTCGGTCATGCCGACGATAATAAAACCATGAACGCTGTCGCGACCCTCAAAAAGCGACTCGAATCCATAGATGGAGTATCGGAAGTACTCGACAATGCCAAAGAGGGACCTCTGGAGCTCAAACTGCGCATCAACAGATATGGACAACGGCTGGGATTCAACGAACAGAACCTTGTAAGAGAGTTGCGAGGGCTCTTTCTCGAAGCGGAGTTTGGCAAGATGTTCGACTCCGGCGGACTCATCAGAATCAGACTGGAAGATCCGCGAAAGAGAGGTAATTTCGATATCAAACATCTCCAAGTCGGCATTCCAGGCACCGGAAAAAGTGTGGCACTGGATGATATTGCCGATTTCGTATATAAAAAAAGTATGCTCAAACTCTACAAAGAGGATGGAGAGAGACTCTGGACCGTCACGGCCAGAGTGGACAAATCGAAAATTTTACCTAGCGAAGTGATGCAGAGACTTGCGGATACGATACAGAAATTCAGAGAGATGGGGATAAAGGTCATTATCAAAGGAGAGGAAAAAGAGAACAGGCAGGTTAAAAAAGAGATGGGAGAGGCTGCGATTATCGCGGTGTTTTTGATCTTTATCTCTCTGGTCTGGATGTTCAACTCCCTGGTACTTCCCCTGATAGCGGTTTCGGTCATACCCCTGTCGATGCTTGGAGCTCTTGTGGGAACGAAAATAATGGGCATAAACCTGACTATGCCGGGAACAATGGGTATCGTTGGACTCGCGGGTGTCGTAGTCAATGATGCCCTGATAATGCTGGACTTTATCAGAAGCTCAAAAAATCATGAAAAGATCGTCAAAAAAGCTTCCATGAGATTGAGACCCATATTTCTAACATCGCTTACGACGGTACTTGGCCTGCTGACTCTGATGTTTTTTGCCAGCGGACAGGCGCTAATCATTCAGCCTATGGCCATCTCTCTGGGGTATGGTATAGCATGGGCGACGATATTGAATCTCATATATGTACCTCTCTTATACGCGGTTATCTACATAAGCGAATAGAAGCGAAGCACTTTAAGCAACCACTAAGTTTAGTTTTAATATGATTTAATATCATAAATATATTCATGCTCTGCCTTATATCGGTTTATGCGAATGTTTCGCGACAGCGCATTCGTGTTCGTCGGGGGGACGACCGAATAGTCCTGTCCGATACAAAAGGGATTGAGTGTGAAATAGAACAAGGAGGTATTTATGATCAAGAAATATATTTGGATCATCGGATTGATCTCGTTGATAGGCGTGACAGCAGCAGGTGCCGGGAGCGTCGACAACGACACCGTAAAAACGATCAAGGTGGCTCAGAAGCAGAAAATGCTTTCCCAAAAGATATCCGCGGGAACTCTCAAAGCCAGTGAACTCAAAAATATCGTTCATGAACTCGAGGCAGGTCAAAAACACCTCAAACGAAAAATAAACGATCCTGAGCTCGCCAATCTGCTTACATTTCTGGATATATGTATAGGTAAGCTGGAGTCTGCCATCAGATTTCCAGACAAAGTTTCAAATCGTCAAACTATAAAAGATATGGGTCACTCCATAGCCGAAGGCAGCGACTATATCAAAAGCAAACTCTCTTCCAGAAGCAGAGCGAACACTTTCGTCGCACTCGTCGACTAAAGCACTCACAGGCAG
>CAZYUW010000051.1:0-12980 GCA_964650685.1 uncultured Nitratifractor sp. | reverse complement strand
GGGGAGCAGTGTCCGGTAAATCTGAGCATGTCCATATAGTGTATATGCGTCAAACCGTTTTCGAAAGTACCTTTGTCATCTGCCATTGGATATGATTACAGTACAGGGTGAACGGTGTCTCACAATTTAGGATAGTGCATTTTGTCTCCTTTTTGCGTATCGACATAGACGATCTTTACCTCTGGATCGAGCTGTAACGACTTTCGTTTCAGGATTATATGATAAAATTCCTCAAATAAGACTAAATTACTCTGATTTAAGGAGAAAAAGATATGATAAACGGAGTTCCACAACCGGCATATTATATATTCAAATGTCAACAGAGCGCACCTCCAGGGATGCCAAAGCCAAGTTGCGTCAGACAGGACGATCCCGAATCGCAGCAGCTTTTCCAGTATCTGGCTCAGCAGTTGATGATGAAGGGGATAATCTCTACGGTGCAGCCGGTGCAGACAGGATGTCTCGGTCGCTGTCAGCAGGGACCGGTAATGCTTGTCGAGCCGGGCCATACCATGTATATAGAGTTGACCAGAGAGAAGATCGACAGGATCATAGAGGAGCATATCATTGGTGGTAATGTCGTCGAGGAGTATGTGATTCCCGAAGAGTTGTGGGGAGAGCCCGTTGAGGTTTCCTCCATCGCGCAATAAACCGGTTATGGATATAGTCGCTATGGACAATGATGGGTCGTTTACGCTTTTTTGGTTATAATTAAAAACAGTATTCAGAAGTTTTCAGGATATATTATCCAATTGTCAGAGAGAGGGGAGTTGCATGCAAATCACTATGCTGTACAGCAAGATTCATCGCGCCACTGTTACAGACGCGAAATTGAACTATATCGGTTCAATCACTGTAGATATCGCTTTACTGGAAGAGTCGGGTATCAAAACGGGACAGAGAGTCGATATTGTCAATGTAAACAACGGAGAGCGCTTTTCGACATATGTTATACCTGGAAAAAGAGGCGAAGGTGAGATATGTCTCAATGGAGCGGCTGCCAGAAAAGTTCATGTGGGAGACAAGATAATAATAATAGCCTACGCGCTGATGACGGAGGAGGAGGCGGAAGCTTTCGAGCCCCGTGTAGTGATTGTGGACGACGAAAACAGAGTGGCTCAGTCTTTTACCGGTCTGAAATAGAGGAGTTGGGATGTTCGAAGGGCTGGATCTGAAAAATATGGGAAAGCTGATGGAGCAGATGCAACAGAAGGCCGAAGAGATACGGAGCAGGTCGGAAGAGACGGTGCTCACCGCAAGAGGGGGCGGAGGAATGGTAGAGGTGAGTGCCAACGGTTTGGGTGAAATCACCGATATCACTATAGACGACTCTTTGATGGATGACAAGGAGTCCCTGCAGATACTGCTCATCAGCACCATCAACGATGTCGTCAAAATGGTCGAAGAGAACAGAAAATCACAGGCGATGAGTATGTTTGGTGGTATGAATCCGTTCGGACAGTCATGAGTACCGAAGATCTTCTCGAGTTGATCGAGGCTGTAGAGAGAGACACTCTGCCGAAAATCCGTTCGGTTATGGAGAGGATCGGAGCAGATCTGGATGATGAGGTGGCGATAGACGCGATATATGGGCTGGATGAGCCGGAAGAGATGCCATTGTTGTTCTTTTTGATCATGAAAGGAATATCTGTAGAGGCTCTGGATATAGTCGTGGAGCATGGTGTCGATCCGGAGTATCGCGATAGAGAGGGGCTCGGCGCCGTGGATGTGGCGATAAAGTATGGCAGGGAAGATATCTTGCGCTATCTCGACGAAAAAGGCGTAGATGTTGTCGATGGCCGGCGTAGAAGCGGTATGACCCCTCTGATGCTTGCGGCCAGTTTCAACGATATAGAAATCATGGAGTATCTCGTTTCGCGTGGCAGCGATATCGGGGCTGTGGACAATTTTGGCATGAGCGCTATCGATTACGCGAAAAAGCTCAAACAGTCGAAGGCCGAGCGTTTTCTGGAAAGTCTCTGATTTTTTGAATCGATATATTGATACTTGACAACATGGTATCTCTTGATGGAATGTTGTACAGATAAAAATGACACAGAAAAAAGGATTGCTCTAAATGGGGGGGGATAAGATCTCTCTTTCTGTGTCGAAAAACAAGGAGTCCGAAGGATGCTTGCGCACCCTTCTGATATTGTTAGTATAGGATAGTGCAATTAACTGTAGGCCAATGGCGGGTAAACAGCCGATTAACAGATTGAAAAAGATTGAAAAATGTTCGATTTTGCAAACGAAAATGGTGATGATGCGCCCCTGTGTGGCATAGATGAAGCAGGCAGGGGTCCCCTCGCGGGGCCCATGGCGATGGCGGGAGTGATCATCACAAAAGGGATTTCCGGTCTGAACGACTCCAAAAAACTGAGTGAAAAACGCAGAGAGGGGCTCTTCGACGAAATTGTCCAGAGCTGTGTGTTTCATCTCGTGATTTTCGACAATACGGAGATAGACCGCAAAGGCCTTTCGGCCTGTCTGAAAGAGGGGTTGGAAGATATCAGAGATGTAATGGCCGGATATACGGATAGATTTTTGTTCGATGGCAGAAGCAACTATGGCGCATACGGTATCGCCACGATGGTGAAAGCCGATGCAAAGGTGAAAGAGGTTAGTGCGGCGAGTATAGTGGCGAAAGTCTTCAGAGACAGGATGATGCGCCGCTATGCAGCTCTATATAGAGACTATGGATTCGAGCGAAACAAGGGTTACGGTACCAGGGGGCATCTGGCGGCTATCGAGAAGCACGGCTTCACGCCTCTGCATAGACGGTCTTTTTCTATCTCCCGTTTGGTCACCGCAAACAGTCATCACGACGACAGATCACTGTTCGAGACGGATCAATAGGGAATTTTGTCCTCTTTGTCTTCCCATAGCTTCAGCAGCTCTTTGCATTTTGCATACTCGGATCTTTCGTATGATATCGGAGAGCTTTCGGGAGAGCATATATATTTGCCTATTTCGATATCGTCGAATCCGATTTCCGCCGCTTCACCCCTGGCGTTGCAGTATACGACTCTTTCTATACCGGTCCGGTATATGGCGCCCATGCACATAGGGCATGGTTCTCCGGTCGTATATATGGTACAGCCTCTTAGATCGAAATCACCTTTTTGGAGGAGGTTTTTCTGATGGCCTGTATTTCGGCGTGAGCGCTCGAGTCATTGGAGGAGAGCACTTCGTTTTGTCCCGATGCCAGCACCTCCCCGTTTTCATCCACCACAACCGCCCCAAATGGCTCTCCATCTCCTGGCAGTACCCCTTTTTTCGCCTCCTCGTATGCCAATTCCATGTAGTTGTCCATCTTTTGCGTTCCTTGGGATTCGTCAATCCTGTTTCGATATGGTTGCAGTGTCCGGGATATCCCACTTCGGTATTGCAATATCACCATTATATATCTTTTGCCCCATCTCTTTATATCTGTCGTAATAGTGCTCTACGAATGAGCGGACTTCCTCGCGAACGGGGAGATAGACACCATTCTCTTTGACGGCGAAGCGCTCGAGAAATTCGGCGGCATCTGTTTTGTTCAGATAGTGTCGAGCGAGCTCCTCGTACACCTCGATATACTCTTTTTTCATAGTCGGATATCTGTCGTAGTCTATCGTGATCTTTTCGTCGAATCGCACTGTTGCAGTGGAAAAAAGTATATCCAGATGAATGAGTCCTTCGCAGTAGTACGGCAGTACCTCTTCCGCTTCCCTCCAGGCCATCAGCCCTATGGCTCTCGAAACGAGTTCGTCCGTTATGTGTTTGCTCAAAGCCGCATCCTCATGCCTGAAAAATGCCATCAGTCCGCCCGCGGTGGCCTTGAACTCCTCGATGTTTTTGAACTGCCCTGAGCCGTTCATGGAGCACTCTGTATCGCTGTCCATCCAAAGCATGTGTCCAAACTCATGTCCGATAGTGGAGATATCGTATATCCTGTGCCATAGATCCGGGTTGCGCTCGGCCAGCATGCGCTGACTCAAAACAAACTCTCTGCCCATTGTCTCCACGCTCAATTCCATGATCGGTTTAGATCTTTTGCTTTCGAGAACGAAATCGGGATAGGCGAAGATCTTTTTGCCGTGCTCTTCGCTGACCGTTTCGTCGTTTGGCACTACCTGAGCGGAGAAGAGACCGTTGAACTCTGCCGCGTAATAGAGCATCGGACGACCGATATAGAGTTGCGTATCGTCGATCTGTCCAAGGTTTTTGGCGATGAGTTTCTCTCCGGCAAGTTTTTTCGCGCTTTCGTAAGCGAAGAGTTTTATGCTTTCCCGAGTGTGTGATCGCTCCTGCAGGCGCGGATCTACGATTCTCAGGTCCCACTCCAACGCGACGGCTTTGCGGTAGTGGTCTTCGTAGTATTCGAGAGGATGGCCTACCTGCAGCGGTGTAGTGATGGCCATCCAGCGTCGATCCACCTCGGCCCATTTGCCGACGAGTTCATCCACAACTGTGTGGGAGAACGCGAGTTTGAGGGCGTTGAAATACGAGATCCATTCTCGTTTCTGGCCATACACTTCATCTTCCAGCGGCTCTAACAGATTCACGAGTCGATCCAGCGCTTCCACCACATCGGCTGTCTGTTTCGGGAAGGCTTCGGCATAGGAGACGCTGCGGTAGCTTGTGCCCAAAGCGTCCGGTTGGTTGGATACCGACGATACATTCGCTTTATCGTGGTCTTTGACGAGTACCGAATAGCATCTGTCGGCTATCTCCCCCCTTTCGTTTCTGTCGAGCAGAGAGTTGGAGTGGAGTATTTCGAATATTCGGGCATCGTCTCCGTCGAACAGCTCATTCAGCTCGAGGTTTACCGAATGGATGATATGGGCAGTCCAGTGGCTCTGCCACTCGCTCAGCCTTACCCCTACATAGTGTACTCCGAAGATCAGGGCACGATAAAACGGTGTCAGCAGCTTCCGCTCTTCGATCCACCCTATGAGTCTTTCGTGTCTGGTAATATGCATCATGCTGACGAAACCGTACGCCAACTCCTTTTTGGTTCGGATCTCCGTTTCGGAAAAGCCCTCTTTTCGCATTATCTGTTCGAGAGGGTCCTCTCTGAGCTGAACGATTCTCGTCAGGGCTGCCATCGTGGTCTCTTCGTCGCGCTTGAGTCCAAGCAGTCTCAAAAACTCCTTCACCAGCTCGTCTGCCTCTTCGTGTCCATCTTTGAGCAGCGCGAAATAGTCGTTCAGTTCGCTTTGCTGACGCTGAAGAGCATCGTATATCGTCTGCAGATCTTCAAGAAAGTCAATTTTTGTCAATTTTTTCCTTTCGTCACCATTTCGATCGTTCAGATTATACCGCAGCGCATTGAATGGATGCTTTTGGTCATACGCCACTCGATAAACGGCGCGTGTCCCGTTCCGGCTTATGGATCGGCTTCGTTTTTTTTGTTTTAACTGTATATTGGGAGTCGATAGAGTACAATTAGGCGCAAGGAGCAAAACAGAGCCGAAAGGATATCATGCCGAAACTTCATCAGCTTTTTTTTGGAAAGATAGCCGTTCTGCTTGTGGTTGTTTTCGTAGTTGGAGCCGGGTTGGGGTATGTTTTGCTGCGGGATATGGTCATAGAGATTCACGCAAACATACTGAAAAACATGCTCGAGGTTGTCGATACACGAAAATCGAAGAGCACCTGGATCGTTTCCGGGGATGGAATCGATCGCCTGGGAAGAGATAGCGGTATGAGAATTACCTTGGTGGATCCGGATGGGATTGTGATATACGACAGTGAAAAGGCGGTGTCTGTCGGTGACCATTTAGCAAGACCGGAGATAGAGCAGGCTTTGAAACATGGTTGGGGCAGGGCGATCAGGCGTTCCGAGGCACTTGACATGGAGATGCTCTATATGGCCAGGAGAGTCGATGGTGGAGTATTGCGTTTTTCCTGCGCTCTTTCGGATATGCATAGAGAGTTTTTTGTTTTGTGGACGAAGTATCTCCTCTTCTTCAGTGCTGTTTTGCTTTTGGTGTATTGGCTCAACAGAAGATGGTATCATCAAAAGGTAGCGCAAGATGTAGAGACCGTCAAAGAGAGTCTGCTTGGGTTGCTGAAAAAGGACTTTTCGGGTCGGAGAGGCAGGATTGTGTGCTGTCGGGAGTTCGACGAAATAGAAGAGCTTGTAGAAAAAGTATCGAAAAAACTGAAAAAACAGGAAAAGCAGAAAGAGAAGTACACCAGAAAACTCAAACTGCTGACAAAACGCCAGGGCGATATTGTCTCCGCTATCGGAAATGAGTTCAAAAATCCGGTCGCCGCTATCATGGGCTATACTCAGACGCTAATGGACAAAAAGAGCCCCGGAGGAAAACTCGACATGGGATTTTTGGAAAAAATCCACTCCAATGCCGAAAAAATATCCCACATGATAGACAGATTGTCTCTTGCGATCAAGCTCGACAGCAGTTCGTTTGAGCTCAAAAGGAGTGAATTTTCTCTTCTGGAGGTCGTCGAGGAGGCTTGCGAGGTCATGAGGCGCAGATTTCCGGGTAGAAAAATCAAAATGAGATGCGAAGACACACTGCTTTTCGCCGACAGAGATATGATAGAGAATGTGCTCGTCAATCTATTGGAAAACGCGCTTGAATACTCCAAAGGAAAGGTTCTGGCAGCCTGTGATGGCAAACGCGTGGAGGTTGTGGACGAAGGTATTGGCATCTCTACGGAAGAGATGAAGAGTATGGGCGAACGCTTCTATAGAGTGGGCGGCCCGGAGTGGAGTAATTCGATAAGCGCGGGGCTTTTTATCGTAAAATATATTCTCCAGATGCACGACACCGATCTGCAAGTAGAGAGTGCGCCGAACAAAGGATCGAGATTTTTCTTTTATCTCGATAAAATGAGAGTAAAAAGCGATTCGTAAGTCATCTTTTCGAGGCGTTTTTCAGGGCTTTGCTGTAGAGCGCGATCGTGACGGCGTATCGGGAGCTGGCGTTGTATAGCGTTATAATGCGGTAGTTTCTGTCTCCGAGGTAGAGTTCGTCGAAATCTTTATCTCTGAGTTTTATCAGATAGGCTTTCTTGTGGGGCCATTTTTTTATACCCTTTACACCGTGTTTTTTCAATGTCTCTATATCATAAAGGGACCTGTAGCCGGTCTTTAGACCCCTGAATCTCTTGCCATTGTAGTGTGCCCGGGAGATGGTGATGCGTTTTTCGCTCCATCCGTTTCTATGCAAAAATGCCGCTATGGAGCCGATACAGTCTGCCATCGAATCGGGATCTCTGCGTCCATTCCCATCGAGATCGACACCATATTTCAACTGTATCGAAGGCACCTGTTGCACACATCCCATCGCGCCGGCAAACGATCCTTTCAATTCGAGTGGATCCAGATGGTTCTTTCTGCAAAGTATCAGGAGTTTTTCGAGCTCTCCTCTGAAAAAGCCCTGTTTTCTGTTTTTGTTGAAAGCCAGAGTCACGAGAGAGTCCCACACGGGATACTCATGCCCATAGATTCCGAATTTGCTTTCGACCCTGATAAAAGAGGTGATGATCTCCGGTGAGACCGAGTATCGTCTGGAAGCGATATCGAGCCATTTTTTCCATTTTTTCATAAACTCCACTCCCAGATCGATACTCTCCTTTATCAGGATTTTGCTCTTGTAGCGATGCCAGCTGAAATCGGTGGCTCCTATCTTTCTTTTTCCAGTGTATCTATCGAGAGTTTCGGGCTGATGCCTGGCTTTTTTCAGCAGTTTGAGCAGTTTTTTTTCGTTAAAACCGTATTTTTTATGCATCTTTTCCGCAAACGCTGCCGCCTGTGGATTTTTCGAATAGTCTATAGAGCCATACGATGCCGCCGTCATGAAAACGATAATGGGAAACAGCCATGCTTTTGCGCTTTTGATATCCACTCTTTTTTTCCTCTTGCCTTTTTTCAAATGGTAGCATAATGTCCCAAACAGCCCGAAAAGATTAGCGATTTTACCGATTTTCGCGCAAATAAGATTATTTCTGTTAAAATCATAGTTCATTACCGAATAAAACGACATAAAGATCGGCCGTGACTGTTTTTTGCCAAAGGATGATCCGTTTTGTCCTTTTTTGACAGCTTGCAACATGGCTATATCTGCCGAAATACGCTGAAAAGGTATTTCCGCTTATGCCGCCCGAGGGTGATACACGAAGGAGAAGTCAATGGCTATAGACCCCAGGACACTGGATTTCGTAGCATTGGGAATATTGATAACCGTATCGATATTTCTGATATATCTCGTTATATTTATACACGATATTCCGTACGAAATCGCGAAAAAACGCAACCATCCCCATAGAGACGCGATACATGTCGCGGGCTGGGTCAGTCTCTTTCTCATGCACACTATATGGCCTTTTCTGTGGATATGGGCGTACCTCTACAAGCCGGGCCAGGGCTGGGGAACCGAGACGGTACAGGTGGAACCTTCCGAAGAGATGAAGAAGGATATGAAGATCATAGAGGAGCTTAGACAGAAGGTCGAAAGTCTGGAGTCGAAACTCCAACAGATGGAGAAAGAGACATCCGCACAATCGTCGAGTGAAGATAAAGAGAGCCAAAACGGGATCGAAAAAGCGCAGAAAGGAAAGCACTGATGGAAACCATGCTCATACTCACCTATTCGATGCTGTGCTGGGCTATATTCAAGATATTCAAGATACCCATAAACAAATGGTCTGTCACGACAGCGGTACTGGGGGGCGTCGTACTGGTCGGGCATCTTTTCATGGGTATGGCCTATTTCCATCCCGGCTCCAGAGCGGCGAGGATATACTACATTACAACCCCTGTTTTGCCCAATGTCAGAGGTCTTGTGACCGAAGTGCCGGTCAAGGCCAACGAGAAGTTGAAAAAGGGGGATGTGCTCTTCAGGATCGATCCGACCCCATATGAAGCCAAAGTCGAAAGCGTCAAGGCGGAGTTGGATTTCGCCAGACAGAGACTCGAAGACACCAGAAAGCTGATGGAGACTGCGGGTGGCTCCAGGTTCGAGGTTTTGGAGTGGCAAAAAAAGGTTGCCACACTGGAGGCCAAGCTCAAGGACGCGATGTTCGATCTGAACAGCTGTACGGTACACGCTCCATCCGATGGCTATGTTACCCATGTCAGGGTACGCCCCGGGCAGATGGCGGTTCCATTTCCGGTTCAACCTATGATGACATTCGTCAATCCCGGTACGGCGACACTCATAGGGGGATTCAGTCCCGAGCCCATCGGCAATATTAAGCCGGGGCAGAAGGCCGAAGTGGTTTTCAAGGCTTATCCTGGAATGACATTCAGGGGGAAGGTTCGACGAGTGTTGCCCGCCCTGGCGGAGGGGGAGCTCTCACCGGATCGCAAAATGGCCACTTTTACCAAAGGGCCTGGCGGGAATATGCCCGAAGGGTTGATCCCGGTCATAATAGATCTGGATAAAAATATCAGTTCATTGGGGCTTCCGCTGGGTGTAGATGCCGAGATAGCTGTTTTCGCCGCCGAGAAGGGGTATTGGAGTCATGTCGGGATCATCAGAAAAATTCTCCTTCGCATGATAACATGGTCGCATTTTCTGCGATTCCATTGACGAGGAGTTTTGTGATGGGCGAAAAAAGAGCATTTTTGATATCGATACTCCTGGTGCTGTTGCTTTTGCTGGATGGTTGTATGCATAATGTCGAGCCCCATTCGGTGGCTACGGCTGATCTGAAGGGCAAGGTTCCTGTGCCGGCGCGTTTCAAGAGCAGCTATCTGGGCGGAAGTGTAAAAGATGGATGGCTCAAAAGTTTCAGGGATCCGGTCTTGAACAGGTTGGTCAAAGAGGCCCAGAGAAAGAATCCGAATCTGGCGCTGGCGGCCTCGAGGGTGCAGAGAGCCGCGGCTACGATGAGGTTGACCGAGTCCGGAATGCTGCCCAGGCTGGATATTGTCGGGGACTACGAGTATCGCAGCTACGCCATCGCAAGCAGCCACGATGTGGGATCTGGAGCTTTCAGTCTCAGTTGGGAGCCCGATCTGTGGGGCAGGATATCCAATATGGCAGCTTCAGATTGCGAGTTGACGGTAGCCGAGATGGCCGATTACGAATATGCCCGACAGTCGCTTTCGGCCAATACGGCCAAAGCATGGTTCCAGCTGGGTGCCGATCGTATGATATACGAGTTTTCCAAACGGGTGGTTGGTATTCAGGAGCAGGTTGGAGATATTCTACAAAAAAGAGCCGCAATAGGGCAGGGCAATATGAGGGATGTCCATATGTCCAGAGGTATGGTAGCGGAGGCCAGAGAGGCCGCTCAGGCCGCTTTGACCGCCAAACAGCGCGATGCCAGAGCGCTGGAGACGATCATAGGCAGATATCCGGCCAGCACGATCGGCTCAAGAAGACTCGTCGCGGTACCTCCTTCCGTGCCGAGTGGAGTTCCGGCCGATCTGCTCAACAGGCGTCCGGATATAGTGGCCGCGAGATATAGAGTCGCCGCAGCTTTTCACAACAAAAAGGCGGCCGAGCTTTTGAGGCTTCCTTCTATAAACCTGGGTGTTACGGTTGGGGCAGATGTGATAGAGGGGACCATGGCCAAACTGATAGGCGGACTTTTTATGCCTGTTTTCGATGCGGGCGCGGTACAGGCCAGGATAGATGCGGCCAGCGCGGATCAAAAGGCGGCGATAGCCAACTACAGAGCCGTGGTGTTAAGAGCGTTTCGTGAAGTGGAGAACGCCCTGGCCCAGGAGAGGCAGCTTGCCAGAAGATACGCGTATCTGAGTACAATGGTCAAAGAGTTCAAAACGGCATACGATATGACATACAAAAACTACAAGATCGGGCAGGGGACGCTGCTGGATGTGCTCAATGTCCAGGCAAAATGGATAAACGCCCGCATAGCCAGGGTGCAGATACTCAAAGAGAGGCTTGTTAACAGAGTAAATCTTCATCTGGCTCTTGGTGGATCGTTCGAAAAACGAAACATAAAGCGCAGATGACGGTCTATATAGTAGAAATTAGCCGGATATATACCGAAAAAAGGATACCATGATGGAGTTGTGCATAGCTCTCGATATGCCATCGGCGGCTAAAAATCTCGATCTGGCCGAAAAGCTGGCCGATCACGATCTATGGATGAAGGTGGGTTTGAGAAGTTATATACGCGACGGCAGAGCCTTCGTGGAGACGCTCAGAAGCATAAACCCCCATTTCAGAATATTTCTCGATCTGAAACTATACGATATACCCAACACGATGGCCGATGCGGCCGAGGTGATAGCCGATATGGACATAGAGATGTTCAACATCCACGCGAGCGCCGGAAGCGAAGCTATGGAGGCGGTCATGGAGCGACTCTCATCGCGCGCGGAACGGCCGACGGTTCTGGCTGTAACCGCACTGACATCCTTTGGTGAGAGCTCTTTTCGTGATATATATGGAGAGTCCATAGACAAAAAGGCTTCGGAGTTCGCTCGTGTGGCGTATGAGAGTGGATTGGACGGGGTGGTCTGTTCGGTATTCGAAAGCGACGGGATAAAGAGAGCGACATCGCAGAAGTTTTTGACACTGTGTCCCGGCATCAGGCCATACTCGGAGGGGGCGGACGATCAGCGCAGAGTCGCGGATCTGAGGAGCGCGTATCAGGAAAAAGCGGACTTCGCAGTCGTAGGCAGGCCTGTGTACAACGACCCCGATCCGAAGGCAAAAGTGGAAAGAATACTGGAAGATATGAGAAGTATCGAAGAGAGAGAAAAACCAAAAGGGAGAGAAAATGCATAAGAATACAGATATACTCATCATCGGGGGCGGGCCTGCCGGCATGGTGGCTTCGGCTACTTCGAGACAGTACTATCCGGACAAAAGCGTGACGGTGATCAAAAACAAGGAAAAGTCTCTTGTGCCGTGCGGGATTCCATATGTGTTCGGCAATATGCTGGACTCTCCCGAAGACGATATGATTCCGTGCGGAGATATGGCGGCCCGAATGGGTGTGGAGCTGGTAGTCGACGAGGCCGTGGAGATAGATTTGGACAACAGGACGGTAATGTGCCAAAGCGGTAAAAGTTATGGGTATGGCAAGCTGATCATCGCGACGGGATCGCTTCCGAGGCGACCGAGGATAGCCAACCATGAAGCCGAAAGAGTCTTTTTCGTACCCAAGGACCCGGACTACATAGCGAGGATGCACTCCGAACTGCAGACCCTCGAAAGGATAGCGGTCATCGGTACCGGCTTTATAGGAGTGGAGATCGCCGGAGAGCTTGCCGAAAAAGGCAAAAGTGTCCATCTCGTAGGCAGCCGATTGCTCAAACATGCGTTCGATCCGGAGTTGTCCGAGTATCTGGAAAAAGAGATGCTGCATCCCAATATAGTTTTTCACAAAGACAAGAGAACGACTGAGATAGTGGCGGACGGAGAAGGAAAAGCGGTGGGTGTGAGGCTCGAAGATGGAGAGACGATAGAGTGCGACGGGGTGGTGCTGGCCACCGGATACGCCCCCAATACGGAGCTGGCGAAAAAGAGTGGTCTGGAGATGAGGGAGTTTGGAACGATTTATGTGGACGAGTATATGAGAACGAGCAGAGAGGATGTCTTCGCGATAGGTGATTGCGCCCTCAAGAGACACTTTCTGACCAAACGACCCGTTCCCGTCATGCTGGCTTCCACCGCAACGGCCGAGGCGAGAGTCGCGGCCGCCAACCTCTACAGGATAAATCTGGTCAAATCGTTTTCCGGGACGATAGATATCTTTTCCACGGTCATGGGGAATACCTGTGTGGGCTCAGCGGGTATTACCGAAGAGGATGCCGGAAAACAGCAGATCAACACCGTGAGTTCGACGGTGATCGGTAACGACAAGCACCCATCGAAACTTCCGAACAACCACAAGCAGGCAGTTCGTCTGGTAGCCATGGCGAACAGCGGTGTAGTCATAGGCGCGCAGGTAGCTGGCGGTATGGATACGGGAGAGATGATCAACATACTCGGTGTGATCATAGAGAAGAGAATGAGCATCTACGATCTACTCAATCTGCA
>CAZYUW010000050.1:0-3816 GCA_964650685.1 uncultured Nitratifractor sp. | reverse complement strand
TGGCGTGGGGATTTCGATCGAGATTACCGCAGTACCACTGCTGCATCAACTCCAGAATGCGCCTCGCTTCACTGTAATCTCCAGTGCCTCTCGTATAGTTGAGAGAGAAGTTGTATTGCGACGCCAGCTTTTCTATCGCTTCGGGATAGCTCAGCTTCTCTATCTCCATCACAAATTTGATGCTGTCTCCACCTGCACCGCATCCGAAACAGTGGTAAATCTGTTTGGCGGGGCTGACGACGAAGCTGGGAGTCTTCTCCCCATGAAAAGGGCAATTGGCTTTGTAGTTGGCTCCGGCCTTTTTCAGTTCGAGATAGCCCCCTATTACATCTACGATATCGATGGACTGTTTCAGGGACTCTATGGATGCTGGATCTATCATGCGGATATTATACCCGAAGGAAGGTTTGACGACCATATCCCCGCATATAATCCAAAACCTATGCTCAATATACTATAATACCTCCATATGTCGGAACGCGGACGACAAATAAGCAGATAAGAGAGCAGGATATTGAACAGTTTTCTTCCCGATTATCACGATCCGATATTCAGTATCATAATGATCATAATGATTGCGATGGCTATCGCGATAGTCACCCACGGCTGGAGTATACACCGCAAAGAAAAGATGGAGAAGAGTCTCGCGGATTTTCTTAACAAATTCGACGGAGGCGGCTGCAGCCTGGAGGAGAACAATGTTTCGTTCGAAGAAGGGATGGCTGGACCGCTGCTGATGCTCGCCAACGCTTTCACAAAAAGCGGAAACTATGGGAAGGCCATCAGCATATGTCTCTACCTCATCAGGCATACACACGACGACAAGCTCCTCATATTTCTGGGCAAAGTATATCAAAGCGCGGGTTTCTTACAGAGAGCGGAAAAGATATTTCTTGAAATAATCAAAAGACACCCCAGAGAAACGGATATTCTGTACCGACTGGAATTTCTATATGAAACCCTCCAGGACTACCCCAAAGCCAGAGAAGCCATAAGCGCGCTAAAAGCACAAAATATGGATACCTCTCTGCACGAGAGCCATCTGGATCTTCTCGAGATCGTTTCGGACAAGGGAAGCACTTCGGTCGAAAAGGCGGCAGGGTTAAGCTCTATGCTCGAAGAGAATCCTCATTTTTACAGAGCGATCATGCAGGAGCTGTTCAGGCTCGACACCGATCTGGCGTGGAAGCATATGGACAACCGCAAGATAGATCTGCTTCTCGATATTCTATGGCTTCTGATGCCCACTCAACTGCGATTGGATATAATTGCCGAAGACGAAGTGTTGAGCGCGATATATTACGCCAGGGGGGATCTAAAAAGAGAGGTGAAACCCAAAGAGTGCGGCATATTCACGATAGACATGTTGAGCGCCGCCAAATTCGGCGGTTATGAGGAGGGGGATCTGCAGTTCTCCTACATATGCTCTTCGTGCAAGGAGAGTTTTCCTGTATCTTTTCTGAGATGTCCCAACTGTATGAAAATAAATACGATAAAAGTGGAGGATAGCCTTGTCCAAGAAGGACCTCAAAGAGGTTACACTATATTCTGACGGCTCCAGTCTCGGCAATCCGGGACCAGGGGGATACGGCGGCATACTGGACTATCGCGGCAAACGCAAAGAGTACAGTGGCGGCGAAGAGCACACTACCAACAACCGCATGGAACTCAAAGCCGTGATCGAGGGCCTCAGAATGCTCAAAGAGCCGTGCCATGTGAGGGTGTTCACGGACAGCAGCTATGTGGCCAACGCGATAAACGGATGGCTGGACAACTGGGTGAAAAAAGATTTCAAAAAGGTGAAAAATACCGACATGTGGAGAGAGTATCTGAAGGTATCCTCTCCACATGTAGTAAAGGCGACCTGGATAAAAGGACACGCCGGACACGAGGAGAACGAAATATGCGACAAACTGGCCAGAGAGGAAGCACGAAAAAGAGCCGCGACATCAGAGAGAAGGGAGCCCCGGGATGAATGATTACAAAAAACTCGAAGCGCGTCTGGGTTACTCGTTTGAGGACAAAAACATGATCATAGAGGCTCTCACTCATAAAAGTTTCAAGAAACCGTACAATAACGAAAGACTCGAATTTCTCGGTGACGCGGTACTGGACCTGATCGTGGGAGAGTTTCTCTTTAAAAAGTTCCCGAAAGCCGACGAGGGGGTCTTGTCCAAAATCAGAGCATCGCTGGTAAACGAAAGTGGATTCGCACTGCTCGCGAGAACGATAGATCTTGGTAGCTACATATTTCTCTCCAGCGCGGAAGAGAACAATGAAGGCAGGCAGAAACCATCTCTGCTTTCAAACGCTTTCGAGGCCATAATCGGGGCAATATATC
This sequence comes from uncultured Nitratifractor sp., assembly GCA_964650685.1. GTDB lineage: Bacteria > Campylobacterota > Campylobacteria > Campylobacterales > Sulfurovaceae > Nitratifractor. Next base: position 1,475 of record CAZYUW010000050.1, on the reverse strand, counting down.
TCGAAGCGGGGCTGGAGACAAGCAGAAAAATCGTGATAAAACTGCTCGACGAGACCTATCCCAAAATAGATCTCGATACTCTATGCAGAGACTATAAAACAGCGCTGCAGGAGATGACACAGGCAGTCTACGGTGTCACACCGGACTATGAGATGATAGGCTCCAGCGGACCGGATCATAGAAAAGAGTTCGAAGTGGCCGTCACACTCAACGGCAGAAGAATAGCCTCCGCAAAAGGTCGCAGCAAAAAGGCGGCTCAACAAAAAGCGGCCGAAATAGCGCTGAAGCAGCTGAAAAAGGAGAACGCATGAACAGCTTTGGGCGCAGATTGATCATGACGACATTCGGAGAGTCTCATGGCAAAGCCATTGGGTGCGTCCTCGACGGCGTACCGGCCGGTCTGAAGATTGACACCGAGTTCATTCAGGAAGAGCTTGACAGAAGAAGACCGGGCAAAAGCGAAATGGAGACCGGCAGAAAAGAGCCCGACAGAGTGGAGATACTCTCGGGCACACTCGAAAGTATCAGTACCGGCACTCCGATAGCCATGATCATATACAACACCAACCAGAAAAGCGGAGACTACGAAAATGTCAAGTCCCTCTTCAGACCAGGACATGCGGACTACACCTACTGGCACAAATATGGGCTCAGAGACTATCGGGGAGGCGGCAGGAGTTCCGCGAGAGAGACCGCCGCGAGAGTAGCGGCGGGAGCGATTGCGAAATCGATACTCCGCGAAACGGGCATAACGGTAGAGGCGGGGATATACGAAATAGACGGGATCGAGGCACGGGAGACAGATTTCGAATATGCGAAAAAAAGCGTAATAAACGCTCTGGACAAAAATATCGAAGAGCTGCAAAAAGAAGCGGTTCTCAAAGCCAAAAAAGCGCACGACTCCGTAGGAGGGGTCGTTTTGTGCAGAGCGTCCGGTGTGCCCGCGGGGCTTGGAGAGCCGCTATACTACAAACTCGACGCCATATTGGCAGAGGCGATGATGGGGATAAACGCGGCCAAAGCGGTGGAGATCGGAGACGGTGTAAAAAGCTCGAGACTCAAGGGAAGCGAAAACAACGACCAGATCACTCCGGACGGCTTTATGAGCAACCACTCCGGCGGGATACTTGGAGGCATCGGCAACGGAGACGAGATACTGCTCAAAACCCATTTCAAACCGACACCCTCAATATTCAAGGAGCAATCCAGTGTCACAGACAGCGGAGAGGCCGTAAGGTACAGACTCCAGGGACGACACGATCCGTGTGTCGCGATCCGTGGCACTATAGTGTGCGAAGCGATGATGGCGCTCGTGCTCGCGGATATGATGCTGCTCAATATGGGATCGAGAGTGGAACACCTCTCGAAAATCTACCTCTCCTGAGTCCGGGACCAATCCATCCAGGAGAATCCCGCTATCCCGCTATATGTTTCACCGCTATATTCTGGGCGGCCTGAATGATAGGATAGGATGT
>CAZYUW010000049.1:0-8820 GCA_964650685.1 uncultured Nitratifractor sp. | reverse complement strand
CGCTGCCGCTGGCGACCTCTTTTCTGAGCATTTCGCCGGTCGAGTAGTGTGCTATGCTGTCCGCATTTCTTTCTGCGATAATCTGAGCGTCGGTCGTTTTGCCCGAACCGGGCGCGCCTATTATCAAAAACAGTTTTTTGGCCATATCTCTATCCTTTGCTTTGATTTGTCGATCTGCGTATTCGTAAACCGAGTTCTTTGATCTGCTCTTCCGACACATCCGACGGAGCGTGAGTGAGCAGACACTGCGAGCGTTGTGTCTTGGGAAACGCTATAACATCTCGAATGGTGTGTGTTCCCGCCAGGAGCATGACCAGTCTGTCGAATCCCATCGCGAAACCTCCGTGTGGAGGCGCCCCGAACTTCAGTGCATCAAGTAGAAAACCGAATTTCTCGTTGGCCTCTTCCTCCTCTATCCCGAGCAACTTGAAGATCTCCTGCTGGATATCCTCTTTGTGTATACGGATAGATCCGCCGCCCAGCTCAGTGCCGTTGAGCACTATGTCGTAGGCAATGGACTCTATCTCTTCGACTTCGTCATAATCGAGGGTACCGTTTTCCGAGAGCTTTGGCATTGTGAAGGGGTGGTGTAGCGCTTTTACCTTGCCGTCTTCTATTTCAAACATTGGGAAATCCACTACCCAGACGAACTCATATCTATCCTGCTCCACGATTCCCATAAGATCAGCCAGGTAGAGACGAAATCTACCCATATAGTCCAGAACCAGCTTTTTTTCTCCCGCGCCGAAAAATACGACATCACCAACTTGCAGTTCGCATCTTTGGATTATCTCCTTGAGATCATCGTCGGTAAAAAATTTCGTCAAAGGCCCTTTGAGACCATCCTCTTTCATCTGGAAATAACCAAGTCCCTGCGCGCCGAATTTTCTGACATAATCCTCGAAGCCTTTCATCTGCCTCTTGGAGAAGATATTGTCTCCGTCGGGAACCTTGAGAGCTTTGATTCTGTTTCTTTTGGGAGATTTGGCGATATTGCTGAATATCTCGTTGTCACATCTTTCGAAAATATCTATGACATCGACCATTTCGAGCCCGAAACGCATATCCGGTTTGTCGGATCCGTACCTCTCCATCGCTTCGCTGTGTGTGATTACGGGAAACTTTTCGGGCACTTTGTCCCCTTTGCCGCAGGCATTGAATATATCCCTGAGGAGCTTTTCGGCCACGGCCATGACATCTTCCTGGGTGCAGAAACTCATCTCCACATCTATCTGGGTAAACTCGGGCTGCCTGTCCGCCCTGAGATCCTCATCGCGAAAACATTTGGCTATCTGGAAATATCGATCGAAACCACTGACCATCAACAGCTGTTTGAAAAGCTGAGGGGACTGGGGCAGGGCGAAGAACTCTCCGGGAAAGACTCTGCTGGGCACCAGATAATCTCTGGCTCCTTCCGGAGTGGATTTTGTCAAAACAGGAGTCTCCACCTCCAGAAACCCCTGTTCGTCGAGAGAGTTTCTCGCAGCTATCGCGGCTTTGGAGCGCAGTTTGAATATATCGTACATTTTCGGGGTACGCAGTTCGAGGTATCTATATTTCAGCCTTATCTCTTCGTTTACCTTTTCGTCTCCAAGATCGAACGGCATAGGACGCGAGGTATTTTCTATCTTGAGTTTGTCGACAACTATTTCAACTTTTCCAGTTTTGAGATTGGGGTTTTCGAGCCCCTCTCCCCTTGCCCTGACTCTACCGCTGGCTACGAGCACGAACTGGTCTCTAATATGTTCGGCCTCTCTGTGCGCCTCTACGCTGTCGGCCGGATCGCATACCAACTGGACTATCTCCTCTTTGTCTCTGAGGTCTATAAAAATCACCCCTCCATGATCTCGTCTGCTGACGACCCATCCGGCTACCGTTACATCCTTACCTATGAGATTTTCGTCTATCTCCGAGCAATAGTGTGTTCTCACTGTTTTTCCTGTCTGCTTATTCGTTTGTTTGGCGCGATTATAGCGAAATACTCTTTAGTCATGATATTTCGTTTTCTCGACATTCTTTTTTTGCAACAGAAGAATCTACTACGATATACTGTTATAAAAAATCCGGGATAAAATTTTCAAAAATGGAGTTTGGTGAGTATCTGAAGCGTTGCCGTTTGCAAAACGCAATGACGCAGGAGGAGTTGGTATCTTCTTTGTACAGTTACGATATAGAGGCTTTCGAAGGACTCGATATGTCAACCCTGAGCAGATGGGAAAGGGGCAAAAGTATGCCTCCGCCCAACAGGATAGGGGCGATCGTTTCATTTTTTCAGAGTCAAACAGGTGTTGCCGTACCATGTATAGAGACGAAGGATCCCAAAAGTATAGAGTCGGGGTTGTGTATCGACGCTCTCGAGAGTATGATTGGTGGTGTCCGCAGCATCCTGCACGATCTCTCCCTCGACACTCTCTCCGCTGATGAGTACAGGTTGCTGCCCATGAGGTATTTCGAACGCAGAGAGGAGATTCTGGATGTGCATCAGGTACTGTACGAGAGCGTAAATCCTAATTTTACCCGGGTAGAGAGAAGACAATTCGATCAGTGGTGCATGGACCCGAGAAACTTTTTTTATACGCTATTGTACAAAAACACATTTCTTGGCTTGCTTTTTGCATTGAGGCTCAAAAAAGAACCATTCGATTCCCTGATAGCTTTAAAAAAGAGAAAGAGCGATATCTCCAGTAGCGACATTGCCGATATGGAGGAGTCGGCATCCATGTATATGCTCTCCTCTTTTTCTCTGGATAAGAGTGTCTCGTCTATGTTGTTCGCCAGATTTTACGCTCATGTGATATCCCATCACAAATCCATAGAGAGGATAGGCGTAGTCACCCCCAGGAAGGATGTAGGGAGACTCGCTCTTAGAATGAATATTTCTTTCGCGGGAAATATGAAAAAGGATGACGACGAGGTGATAGACGCATACAGTGGCACTATTTTCGATCTTTTGAGCTCTCGGGAAGCGATACGAATGCTCTTTCCTCGCAGAGGATGTCGTTGAGTATCGAAATTTCAATCTCATCAATCTCTCTCGCCATTTCAGTCGTTTTCAGTAGATATTCGTACTCATCGATATCCGATCCAATGAATGCTTCATATTCGTCGAATATATTTTTGTAGAGTTCTATGAGCTTCTCTTTGTTATCTGCTTTTTTCATTATGGTATCTATTATCTATGAGATGGATTGCTTGTCGACATCGTCGTCATCTATCAGAGTATGGGCTAGATATGAGATAGCCATTATCAAAAATAGATTGACGGCTATATACAGGATACCTTCACCTGTCACAGCAATCGCTGATGAAAGAAGGGTCGCGACAGGAAGCCATTTTTTGCGTTCCAGTATCCATACTGTCATCAGAGGGAGAGTGCTTATTGCCCATATGGCAGCCATTGTCGGGGTCATTGGATACTCCTTTTTGAGTTTTATTGGAGTATAACTTCCAAGCCAAATATTCGTAATGGCGTTTTCGCGAAAAAACAGATGTCAAAAATGCCTGCTTCCATGAAGCTACAACTTTTATGGATTTCGGAGATAGTGGATCGAAATAGGTTTATGGCAACGCTGTTAACGAGGGTATCTTTGATCGATATATCTTTGGAGCAAAGCCCAATTTTGCAAAATGCAACGAGAAGGCAAGATGTCGGAAAAGATTGGTAGTAAACAGTCTACTATGCCGGCATAGATTTATCCATACTGTGTTGCGCGTTTTGGAGTTCGATTTTTTTGGGCTTCCTATATGGGTTGCTCAAAGGCTATATTCATCGAAGAGGAGTTCTAAAGGTTGATATTTGGTGGGTCACAGGACTAAAATCAACCAAATATTGGTATCGAATCGTCATATATTTTCTCTATTTGATATAGAAAAAATCGCAGGTAGGTTAAAGATATGAGCTTGAAAGGATGAACGAATAGAGGAGGGGTTTCATGACCCAAAAGGCTATTTGAAAAAGTAGCGACACAGACCCGAAAGGGTTATGTGGCACCAATCTGCTCCGTCGTGCAATAGTTGTGCTTTGTATTCATTTTGCCCCTGACTTTGGTATTGAGGACACTCTGGTTTCCCGCTCGGTAGCTCTCAGATAGAGCCGCTGTTGCTCATTTATCTTTTGTAGAATTTTATTCTTGTTAGGGTTTGTCGATCCGAGACGCAATAAACTTTCTCAAACTGTCGATTCCCTTTGGGCTATTTATCGAAATGGAGCGAGTGGGGAGAACCAAAATATATAGGGAATCAATAAGTAAATTTCTGTTTATTATGGTAAAGAAATATATCAACCAATACTTTTCTACTGTCATCGAAATCACCTATTTTCGCCCAGTTTCCGGTGTCACTTTGATTTTTTATCTTCTCAAAAAGTCCATTTTATGGTTGTTTTGTAGCTTGTGGCTCCGGATGCTGGATTCGAACCAGCGACCAAGCGGTTAACAGCCGCCTACTCTACCGCTGAGCTAATCCGGAACAGGGAAAGACATCTCGTCTAACGAAATGTGAGTGGGATTATAATAAAAATGATCATCTTTGTCAATACTTTTTATCCCAGTACATAAAAAATCACTCCATTGTTATCTTTTGTTTTCACGGCTCCTTCGGAGATCAGGGCTTCGAGCCTTTTTATGGCATCTTCATCGAAGAGAGTTTTTATATCCTCTTCGCTCAGAGGTCTTCTTGATATAGTCTCGACTATCTGCCGCTTGTCGTATGAGCCTTTTTGTTCGTCCATGAGCGCTTTTCTGGTTGTGATATTGACATGCAGAGTGGGGTCGAACAACATGGAGAGCTCTCTTAGGCGTTCGTACGAGACAGCTTTTACATTGTATGCCGGTGGTCTATCTATCGTGCCGATATCTATCCTGCTCGGTTTGAGTTCCATGAAAAAATCGTTCAATGCGACAATCTCACTCTCTTTGTCGTTGATACCTTCCACAATAAGTATCTCCACGATCAGGGTTCCTTCGTAACAGAGGGCGAAAGAGAGCATGCCTTTTTTGATCTTTTCGAGATCGACGGATTTGTGGGGTCTGTCAAGGTGCCTGAAGCATCTCTCAGAGGCGCAATCGAGGGATAGTTTTACCATATCTATACCCATCAGAGCTTCTCTCGTATCTTTTGAAAATATCGTGGAGCCGTTACTCAATATCAGTGTCTTTATAGATCCTTTGATTTCGCCGATACGCTTTATAAGCTCTTTTAGATGGGGATAGAGTGTCGGTTCACCGTTCGCCGTTATGGTCACTACATCGACTTCTCCATAGCGCTCCAAGGCAGATTCGAGTTCCTGGACGACCTCGTTTACCGATACGACATCGCTGTATTTTTCTACAGTGGCGGAAGGTTCCAGCTCGCAGTAGAGGCAGTTGTAATTACACTGTTTTTTATCGGGGCTCAGATCTATGCCCAGCGATCTGCCAAATCTTCTGGATGCCACAGGACCGAAAATGATACCCAAAATATACCCCCTCTTTTTGTGGATCTCATGATCAAAATGGTTGCGATATTATATCCATGATGTATCGATTAAGAAAATAAGAGTATAGTTATCTATAGAAAAATATTATCAAAAAGGAATGACTATGGGCAAACATGGAAACAGGATCATCAAAGATCTCGAGATAGGAGCGATAATAGAGACATTGAACAGGGCTTACGCGGATGAGTGGCTGGCCTATTATCAATACTATATTGAATCAAAAATTGTAAAAGGGATCATGAAAGATGCCATAATAGCGGAACTCGACCAACATGCCGCCGACGAACTCAGGCACGCGAGCATGATAGCCGGCAGGATAGCCCAGCTTGGTGGTGTGCCGCTGTTGAGCCCGGAAGAGATGATAAAACATAGCGGATGTGGTTACACTCGTCCGGAAAACTTCGATGTTGTAGGTGTGCTCGAAGATGCGATAGATGGTGAACAGTGTGCGATAGATACATACTCTTCCATATTGGAGATGACCAGAAACAGAGATGTTGTCACATACGATCTTGTAAGCTCGATTTTGGCCGATGAAGTCGAACACGAAGAGGATTTGCAGGCCTTGTACGACGATATCAGTGAGTTTATTGACGATATGAGAAGAATCGTTTGAATCACAGCTTGACTGCGTATCGGCCCGGCATCCTTTTTGGACGGGCGACTACGGCCAGTTTCGGAACACTGGGCGCGTATCTGCTTTTGCCCAGATAGTGTATGGATTCGATGATCTCGAACTTTTTCTCTATCGCAGCTTTAACCTGCGCCGCCGGAGGTACGAAACGGGTATTCATGCCGAAGCTCTCGCCATCGGAACCGGCAGTGAATGTTTCGAGAATAAAAAGAGCTCGTTTTTTCATTAGAGTATACGAGTACTCTATAAGCTCTTCGTCATAGAAGTTGCTCATAAGTACCAGATCGAAGCTTTGGTTGCCAAGATTTGCGTCGCGTATATCATCCGCTATGAGCTTTACTCTGTTTTGGCAGCGGAGCTGCCGCAGTCTCTGTTCGAGACGGGATATGGCTCTGTGCGATATATCCACTCCGACGACCCTCCAACCCCTTTTGCAAAGATAGATGCTGTTTCTGCCTGTTCCGCATGCTATATCGAGAGCTGTTTTTCCTTTGCCGTATCCGCACAGTTTTTCCAGTAGTCTGGAGTGTGATTTTGTCCTGTATCCGTTTTGTTTTCTCGTGTATCTCCTCTCCCACATGGATCGGAGTGTTCGTTTTCTGCTCCTGCCGATGACACTCTTGCGATCCATCAATCCATCAATCTGGCGCAAAGCTCGAATCTGTTGTGTGTCATCAGATGTATTTTGGAGTGGAGTTTTCGCACAGAGTCGAAGATCTGTCTGGATATTTCAAAGCCGACTTCGTACTCTTTTTCGCTTCCGTCCATCGCCGCCAGATTCATTTCGTCTATTATCTCTTTCGGTACCGTGATGCCTGGCACCCTGTCGGCTATGAAGTTTGCGGTACGGGCTCTGACCACGGGAAACTGTCCCAGTATCAACTCCGCATCTTTGGCGGTCTCTCTGATGCTCTCCCTTTTCGCTTCTTCGAATATTCCGAGAAGCTCTTTGGCGTTCGAGATATCGAAAACCGGCTGCGTGATTATGGCGCGCGCGCCATAATCGAGTTTTTTGAGCATCCTTTTCTTGAGCTGCTTCATATCTTTGGCATAGGCGTTGCTGACCGCAAAAGGGTATATTGGCTCAGGCGCGGGTTCGAGAGGATTGTTTGAGTAGTCCATACCGTTGTTTAGATGATATATGATACTCAATAAAAGAGTGGAGTCTCTTTCGAGCACACCTTTCACTTCGGGCTGGTCGCTGAGTTTGGCTGGATCGCCGGTCAGTGCCAGTATGATCCGTATGCCAAAATCGTTCGCTCCCAGCAGCGAGGATTGCAGTGAGAGTTTGTTTCGGTCCCTCATGCTCATCGTGGCTATGACCGGCTTGCCGAACCTCTCCTGCACTCTGATCGCACTGAGTATGGAGGACATTTTCAGTCTGGCCAGAGGATTGTCGGTGATCGAGAAGCCATCCACTCTCTCTGGTAGTCCCGACTCCTCTATCTCTTTGAGCGTATCCTCCATAGAAGCTCCGTGAGGCGGTGTGATCTCTACTGTTATGAAATCATCTTCTCCCTGTAGTTTGCGGCAAAAGCTCTCGAACATCATCCGGCACCTTTTTTCAATTTTGATATAATTCTACCAAATTTAACAAAAAGTGTTTTTATGCGCAAACTGGCAGTATTCGATTTCGATTCTACGCTGATGGATGGTGAGACGATAGATTTTCTTGCCGCAGAGCTGGGTCTGGAGAGTGAGGTTGCCTCTATCACCGAGCAGGCGATGGAGGGCAAGCTGGATTTTTTCAAATCCCTTCAGGCCAGAGTGGCTCTGCTGGAGGGTATGCCAAGGATCAGAGTGAAAGAGATATGCCAGTCTCTTCCGTTGATGAAGGGAGCGGCAGAGACTGTTTCGGATCTGAGAAAGAGAGGTTATACCGTCATATGTTTTTCCGGTGGCTTCAGGTGCGCCACCTCCTATGCGGCCGAGGTTTTGAAACTGGACGCGGATTTTGCCAACACTCTGCACGATGACGAAGGGGTGCTCACTGGTAGAGTTGGTGGAGAGATGATGTTTGGCGACTCAAAGGGGCTGATGATCACGAGAGTGCAAAAGCTGCTTGGGGTCAGCAGAGGCGATACCATAGTCATAGGAGACGGAGCCAACGATCTGAGCATGTTCGCGTATGCCGACACGAGAGTGGCGTTCTGCGCCAAAGAGATTCTCAAAAAGGCGGCTACACACACTGTAGAAGAGAAGGATCTGACACTGATCTGTGGAATCGTAGACACTCTCGAAAGCTGAATCGCCGTGACACAGGACAGATGCACCATCGATGGTCTCCTGAAAAAAACTCTGGAGTATAGAGCCCGGCTCATCAAGGGTAACGCGGCCGCTCTGGCCGCTACTGCTCTGACAGTTATGATACCGCTTTTCATACCGGTGCTTGTCGATGAGCTTCTACTCAAAAAGAGTCGACATCTGACCGGATGGGTCGAAGAGCATATCATGCATATGTCGCTCGAAGGTTATGTGTTTTTCTTTCTTGTTCTCGTTTTGCTTCTGAGATTGATTGGTTTTTTTCTCAATGTCTATCAGGTGCGCACATTTCTATCGGTATCCAAAGCCATAGCATACGATATAAGAAAGAGAGCGATCGAGCATCTCAAGAGAGTCTCTCTCAAGGAGTTCGAGACCGCTTCCGCCGATGCGATCACCTCACGCCTGGTTACCGACATCTCTACCGTGGATACCTTCATAGGGGTGA
>CAZYUW010000048.1:0-9271 GCA_964650685.1 uncultured Nitratifractor sp. | reverse complement strand
TTTTCGATTCTGCCTTTGCTGTTCAACCTGAACCCAAACGATCTACCCAGTATATATCCATACAATCTCTTGATGGTTTTTCTATCCAGGACACCTTCGAGTTTCATATCGTAGGTACCTTTGTAGCTGCTTATATCGTCTATAACGATTTTGCCGCTGAGCACACCATTTTTGATACCGCTTCTAACACCCAGAAGCTTTTCGATTCTGGAGCTTGCGCACCCAGCGAGTTTTATACTGACTCCGGGATCACTGTAGAACACTTTCGCTTTGCCTCCGAGAGATTCGGTGACCCCAAGCAACTGCAGAAAATTTTTCCTCCTGTCATAAAAGATCTTCCCCTCTATATCCAGGGCGCCTTTCAGTCTTGTTTTTGTCAATGAGCCGAGTTTATCCAGAGAAGGTATCCGCAGATCATAATCGGATTTTGCGACTCTAAAAAGCGAATCGCATACGATCTTTTTGGCCTTTATACTCATGATATCGCTTCTGAATTCACCTTCCCCTCTTATCACTTTGCCATCCAGGCTGAAAGAGATATCCAGATCATATCTGCCGTTTCCAGGTATGTCGACTCCCAGTTCCCTGGCCAAAATTCCTTTTTTCAAAACACCGTTGTACACATGTACGACCCCATTGCCGCTACTGTTTCTCACATCAAGTTTGGGCATGCTGATTTTGGCGTTGACTCTACCGTCAGCGTACGGAGGAACTCCAGCCAAAAGCAGAATCTGAGACACCCTGGCATTGCGGGCGTTGGCCACTATACCGGTCAAATCGCCGTCTCTAAGTACCATTTTGTAGTCCATATCCGCGTCAAAAGCCCTCCCTTTACCTACAATTGAGACTTCGTTTGGAGTACCGGACACATTACCTGAAATGTTCAATTTTATGGGATATTTTACACTCTTTACAAATACCTCTTTTGCTTTGGCGGTATATTTCAGATCGAAGCTCAAATGATCGAACCAGCTAACGGGTCCATGCGCGTCTATTTTTACACTTCCGGCTACAAGAAGGCTGAAGGCTATCCTGTCTGGATATATTTCAAGACTTGTCATATCCACGGATGGATTTTCAATATTTTTGTGAAGATAGTAGTTGACTGCCGGAATCAGTACACTCCTTGCGCCAAAAGAGCTGAAAACAATGGTAACACATATAGCCACAACGGCAACTAAGGCAAAAAAGGCTTTTTTCATGGGTCATCCTCTACAAGATACCCTGTATTATAACGCCCCCAACGCTTTTTTTACATTATCTTCGGCCATGGATATATTCCATTCAGGCTCCCATACCACTTCGACTTCGGCATCTTTGGCATCAGGAACATGAGCCAAAACGGCATCCTGCACCCACTGGGTGAGCATCTGGTGCAGTGGACATCCTCTGGTCGAAAGAGTCATAATCACTTTGACATTGCATTCTTCATCTATCAGGGCATCGTATATCAAGCCCATTTCTACCAGATTGAATCCTACCTCTGGATCTATCACATTGCGTATCGCATCAAACACCTGAGCTTTCGTTATATTACACATCAAATCCCCCTTCAATCCTCTTTTTTCAATCCCTTCGAAAAGGACAGCATCCACTTGACACTCAAGAGCATGAAAATCGCACCAACTATCATCAGCACAACTCCTCCTCTAAACAGGTCTCCACTGTCGGAAACTATGCCCAAGCCGGCTGCCACAACACCCAGAGAAGCAAAATAGAACTCCCAGTCCGCCATCTTTTTCGGATACATTTCATGAAGCATAGGCACTTTCTCTTTGCCTACAAGTGGACTGTATCTTTCAAACCACACCAGAAACGGTATGATCTTGTATAGATGACCGGTTATGAGAAAACCTATAAAACCCATCATCAAAAACCACATTGAGCTAATAATAAGCGTATCAGACCCGAAAACAACAGCCGCAACGCCCGCGACGAGGGAGATCACCAGAGAGGCATATCCGAAAAACATGGATCTCGCCCATATTTCATCCTCTTTACGGGCTCTTACTTTGTAAATCAACCATATCTGATGCATGTAAAAAGCAATCGAAACGAATATTGCGATGATTGCCGCGTAGCGTCCAGCGTCTATATCTATCAGCGTTGACAGGAAATACAAGATCACACCGGCAAGCATGATATTGTACGCTATTTGAGCCGACTTCTGCTCGAAACCGTGCGCCAATCCAAACATGGGCAACAATATCAACGACAACCCCATAATGGTCAATACAACATATCCCCCCACTACGAAAACGACATGAGTACCTATCCATCTATATATATCCACTTCGACTCCCATCCCCAGAGACAGCGACATGATGAAACCGACAACTATACCAGTTGTCAGGAACAGATTCGCCGCGATAGCCGTTTTGACGGTCAAAGTGATATTTTCAGTTTTTTTGAGAGTCATAAGCGTGTCATACAGATATATAATCATGGCCGTAAGCACAAGCAGACCACCGAATGGCAATATCACCGGATACCACCAGAATCCTCCGACCATCAGCAGGGTGCCGATCAGCAATATAGGCCATATGACATAGTAAAGATCCACAGAGTGATGTCCGACTTCGACGACAACCGGGATCAGCTGAGCCATCGCGCCAAAAATTATCATCATTACGAATCCCAAAAGATACAGATGCGCCCATCCTGCCGTAAAAGGATCGAAATATCCTCTCTCTGGCTCTATGCCAAGCAGAGCGATCATACTTACGAGATAGAGCACCGTTCCTATAATAAAAAAGGGAACTATCATCCCAAATGGTGGCGCGTAATCTCTGGATACAGCGAACATATCTCTTTACTCTTTGGGACCTGAGCAGTCGGTGTCTTCGAGATTGGCTTTCTCGCTCGCGCCCTCTTTGTAACTGAAGTATATTTTCGCTCTGCCATCCTCGAGCTTCTCGTCGCTTATATTGAAGTTTTCTCCAATCTTGTCGAAAAGACCCATCGGTTTGGTGTGATTGATCATGACAAGTTTTTTGGAAGGAGAATCTATCAGCTTCAGACCAGCCATTGCGTTCACCATTGGCTCAGGAGGCCCGCATTTTGAAGTATCGAACTCATAAACCTGAGTCTCCCCCTCCTTATATGTATAAAAAGGCACAGTAGCTCCAGGCACCTCAATCTCTTCTCTTTTTATATCAGACATATTTACTCCTATTTAAATATTTCTCGCATTATAGAGCAGCATTGCCAAAAGCAACTTGATCTAGATCAATTTATCGAACTCGATTGGAAAAATATTGCAGAATCGTTTTTTGCAAGATGTTCAGACGAAATTGTCCTGGCTGCACCGAAGCATTACTTGAAGTGTTTTTCTATAAAATCACGCGCCATAGAGTCGAATCTCTTCATCCGCTCTTTGCCTTTGGGTATCTCATCTCTCAGATCTTTCATTTTTTGCAAAAAGAGATCCACGCCATCGGGAATTTTTTTCTGGAAATATCTCCTGATATGCTTGGCAAAGGCAGGCGAAGCGCCAGATGTAGAAAAAGCGATAGTCAAATCCCCCTGTTTGAGATACGATGGAAATATAAAATCACAATATCGGGTATCGTCGACACTGTTTACAAGCACTCGACTATCTCTACTTTCAAGATATATCTGCCTGTGTATATCTATCGTATTTGTGGCGACAACGACAATATCGAAACCATCGAGGTCGCCCGCTCTATATTCTCTCTCGATCGTTTTTAACTGCCATTGCCTGGCTTTGTCCATGACAACATCACTGAACTCTCTGGATACAATCGTTATATCTGTCGTGAAATCCAGTAGCTTTTCCAGCTTCTCATAAGCGATGGATCCGCCACCCACAAGCAGTATCCTTTTGGACTGCAACTGCAAAAACGCCGGAAAATATGACATTTCAGATCAGTTTCTTTTTCAGGTCACCGTGATATACGACATCTTCGGCCCTGACATCATCCCGTTTAAGCAAATCAGGTACCGGGTCGGCCTCTTCTAACTTTTTGATCTCCTCGTCCAGCTCCTCCTGATATGTCATCATCATATCCGCGGCTATCACGCCGGGGGCCTGCTGTATGACTTTCAGTTTAGCTATTTCATCACTGACACTCTCGCCCTCTATTGTTACGATCACTTTTCCTCTCTCTTTGTCCCCAAAGTGAAAATCACATATTTCACTCTCTTCGCACCACTTGACAACACTGTCATAGTTGGAGCTTTTGCATTGAACCACTATACTGGATATATTCATTTTCTCTCCTTCTTATTTGATTTTCCACATCATTACGGTATCATCGTCACTTGCGCTGAACAGTGTATTCTCATCCTTGAACACTATGGAAACCATCGTGCTTTTCTGCCCCTCTAGCAAAGCGATTTTGCTATGCGTCATCATATCCAAAATTGTAATATTGTTTTTTTCGTCCAATGCATATGCCACCCTTTGAGCGCTTGGACTCAATGCTGTTGCATAAATCAAAAAATCACCCGCGACGAAACCGCCTTTCCCATTCTTTATATTGTACCATGTCCCTCTTCTATCCTGTCCGGCACCTACAACATGGTCACTCTTTATATCGACTCTATACACATTGTCGAGATTCAGCTCGTTGAATCTGTGCAAAATCTTACCTGTACCGGTATCTATTACGGCTATCTCTCCACTTTCACATCCAAATGCGGCCAGTTTTCTGTCGTTTGTCAAAGCGAAATCGGAAAATTTCGATTCGCTTAGCTGCGTACGGTAGATCTCCTTTTTGGTATTGATGTCCAAAAGAGAGACTTCATTGCTCAAATAGGCAAGAAGCACATGATCCTTGTCTATGAATCTCGCCTTGATTATAGGCTTTTTGTCTTCGGGTCCGAGAATGGTTCTGGTCTCATTGTTCTCATGTATTCTCAAATTGGCATACCCGCCGATTCCGCTGTCGCTTAACAGCAAATATCTTCCGTCGATCCTGTCGACACTGGCCACTCTGGCAGATATCGTATCCCCCATAAAATCTTTTATCGAAGGTATCGATATCTCTTTTACAAACTTTTTCTTCACATAGTCATAAACCTGCAGCTTGCCATTGTCGGTTCCTATGATCAGATGATCGCCTCTGACAACCATATCCTTGGCAGCGCCATCGATATGTATCTCCTGTACAGGTGCATACTTCTCCACACCGAACAGAAACGAGATCATGACCAACCAGATCAAAGCAATTTTTTTCATCCATGTTCCTTTATGAGTACTCAAGACGCTTCCATTCTCTTTTCTATCTCATCCAAAATCGCTTTGGCTACCGCGTATTCGTCATCATCAAGCCATACACCGTAAAGATCCTCTTCCGATGCGAAAAATCTTACGAAAGAGCTGGACTCCTCCAAAATAGCAGGAAGCTGTGAAAAAAGCTCTTCTCCCATGGCTTTCTGCAACCTTTCTGTTACATAGACCATATAGTTGTACTCTTCCGGTTCGAATACATCGAACTCATCGTTATCGACATCATCATCGTTTTCGTCTATGACCAGCAGATATCTCAATTCGTCTATATCTTCCTCTATAGCCGACAATATCCTGGGGTAGTTTTTTTCGAGATACTCTCTATCCATTCAAGACTCCTTATTTCAAACTTCACTCCGGCAATATATCAAAGCTTTCAAAATAATTCAAGGCAGTCTCATTATTTACAGACTATCCTCTTCCATCTCTTTTGCAGGAGAGAGTATTTGAAAGGAAATAGCATCTGTCGGACATCGCCCCATACAGAAGCCACATCCAGTGCACAAATCGGGGTCTATTACCGGATTATAGAGACCTTTGAACAGTATGGCATCGTCTATACAGGGCTCCTTGCATGAAAAGCATATACTCCCGTTGTGCGCCATGCATGCGTTTGTGTCTATCGTAAATCTGGCATTCAGTTTATGGGCTCCGTGCTCCAGACTCAATACGCCCATTTTGCACACCTCTGCACACGCCTCACAAAATGTGCATCCGCCTTTTTGCAGATTGATTATCGGGGATCCTGCCGAATTTATGACTATAATCTCCTCTTCACAGGAAGAGACGCAATCTTTGCTCTCGCACAAAATACACTTACTATGAAAAAGAGACTCGTCATGAATATAAGGAGGACGGACGAACAGATTTTCGCTCCTGCCCGCCAGAGCCTCAGAAGGCTTGGCGAGAGTGCGAAAAAAGTCCCGGCGGGAAGCCACTTATTTGACCCCTTCGTTCATGACATCTATCAAGTTAGACTTGCCTTTGAGGGCTGGGTCGGTAAATTCCGGCTTGAATGTGTTTTCTACAAGCGGTTTTACATCTGCCTGAGGTACATGACACTGAGAACAGTTGAATCTAGCTTGGTTCAACTTATCCATTTTGTGAGCGACCGTCAATACATCAGCAGTATTTTTGACCGCCTTGCCCTCTTTGATTACTTCGCCAGCCTTGCCAATCTTTGTAACAGGCCTGAAAGACACGAAGTGAGAAGCCGGTATCGGGGTCGCGTTCATGCTTTTAGCGACATCGGGCATATGACATCCCAAACATGCATTATTCTTTCTTGTAATAGGCAAAAGACCCTCCACACTGTGAGATATCAGCGGAGGAGCATTCTCGAACGACCTGTTTGCCCGAGTGGATTTACCAGGTGCAGCCGCATCGAATTTCGAATCAACGGGTGCAGTTTTATCCTCGGTATACAGAGCAGTTTTTCTCAGACCAAGCTCCTCTTCCGGTATCAAATTTTCCGCTGCCGTGACGGATGCAACCATCACTCCAAGCGCAGCCATCGCTATCAAACTCTTTTTTAACATATCTACTCCTTACTTGCTTAAATAGTTGCGAATATGAAAACCCAAAGCATCATCATCGCACACATCGACACATCTGCCGCAGTTGGTACATTCCCTGCCACTTACTGCTTCACTGCGTTTACCGATCATTCCGAGCACCTGAGACTCGGGACAAACATCCTTGCACTTCATGCAGAGTGTGCAGTTATCTTTGTCATGCCTCACTCTCAGCAAAGAAAACTTGCCTATGATAGAGTGCACCCCACCAAGCGGACAGATATGTCCGCACCAACCGTTCTTTAACACAAAAAGATCGAAGAGGAAGATCGCTACGAGCAGTCCTATGCCCGCACCGACACCGAATATTACGCATCTGTTCAAAATAGTTATGGGCGAGACAATCTCAAAGACAGCCAGACCCGAAATTGCCGAAACAATAAAAGCGAGTACGATCAAGTAGTATCTCGTGTTTCTCGTTATCCAGATCTTTCTTTCTATCTTATCGATCATCATTTTGCGCCTGAGCCAGGCAGCAAGATCTGTAACCATATTGACCGGACAAACCCAGCTGCAAAATGCCCTTCCGCCAATAATGCCATAAAAAAGCGCGACCACAAGGGCGCCAAGCAGAGCGTTGGTGCCTATCATAACTCCGGTCGAAAGTATCTGCAGCACTGCGAACGGATCGCTCAGAGGCACGGTATCGAAAAGCAGCGACGATGAAAGATCTCCTTTGAGTATATTCCATCCATAATAGTTGCCTCCAAAATAGAGCACCAGCAATCCTACCTGCACAACTCTTCTGAGTATCAGATATTTAATGTTGCTCCATCTCATATCAATACTCCACTCCGGTGTTCAGATAATCAACCGCGCTTTTTTCGCTACGCTTATCGTGCGTGGTCAGATCCTTATCCACTCTGTTGGCCACTCTCTGCTGATCCTTCTTGTCCCAGCCTTTGACATAGTGATCTCCTGGTTTTCCAAGAGCTACCTCTCTGGGCAGGATGAATATAGCCGGTTTTTCCGTGACACAGGCTTTTTCACATAGCCCGCACCCTGTGCAGACATTCATATCCACTACAGGTTTCAAAAAAGCGTGCTTACCTGTTCTTTCGTTGCGACCATATTCCAGTTTGATCGCCTCATCCAGTAGAGGACATGCCCGATAGCAGGCATCACATTGAATGCCCCAAAAAGCAATACAGGAATTTGGATCGACCACTGCGAGACCCATATCCATCATTCTGAAATCGAGTTCGCCCGTTTCTGGATTCGTCACCTTCGTGATATCCAGCGAACCTGTGGGGCACACCGG
Organism: uncultured Nitratifractor sp.; assembly: GCA_964650685.1. Classification (GTDB taxonomy): domain Bacteria; phylum Campylobacterota; class Campylobacteria; order Campylobacterales; family Sulfurovaceae; genus Nitratifractor. The sequence goes on along the minus strand of CAZYUW010000048.1, from coordinate 1,182 downwards.
CACACACGGAATATCGTCACACATGAAACAAGGCACATCCGCCGCTATGAAATAGGGGGTCCCTATCGTGACATTATCCTGGGCTTTGGCCATCTTTAGAGTCGATTTCATTGGTCTGCCGGTCTCTTTGTCGATATTTTGCGGACGATTGTAACACGCCTCGACACAAAGGCCGCACTTGATGCATGTTTTGAGAAAATCGTCCTCTTTCAGTGCCGCTGGAGGTCTGAGCACCAGTGGATTACTTCTGGCCTTATCTGCATAGCCGGCCCATAGCAATCCTCCCAATACTCCAAGCCCCGCGTGATGCGCCATATCGGTGAAAAACCTGCGTCTTTCGCTGATCGTGGGCTTTTTGCTGACCTCAGACTCTTTCACTTCCTCTCCTTAGCTCAATCAAACTTTACTCAGTTTAACCGCACACTTCTTGTAGTCGGTCTGCTTGGACATCGGACAAGTAGCATCCAATGTAACCTTGTTTATCAGAACCTTTTCGTCAAACCATGGTACGAAAACAAGTCCCTGTGGCGGTCTGTTTCTTCCTCTTGTCTCCACACGTGCTTTGACCTTGCCTCGTCTGGATTCTACCCAGATAAGCTCGCCCTGCTTGAAACCTTTCGCTTTCGCGTCTTTTGGATTCATGTAGCAAAGCGCCTCAGGAACCGCACGGAACAGCTCGGGAACACGCATGGTCATAGTACCACTGTGCCAATGCTCAAGCACCCTTCCTGTACAAAGCCATGTATCGTAAGTGCTGTCAGGCATTTCTGGTGGATCCATATATGGTCTGGCAAATATCTTGGCCTTGTTTTTGAGCGGCTTTTTGCCCGCCTCTTTGTTCGGCTTTTTCAAATCCCCTGTAAAGAGTTTCTTGGCGAGAGGTCCATAGAACGCGAAATCTCCACCAGTCTCTTTGGCGTGCTTGGCCGCATAAGGATCGTACTTGGCATTGAATCTCCACTGAGTCTCCTTGCCATCGACAACAGGCCATTTGAGTCCTCTTACCTTGTGATATACATCGAACGGTGCGAGGTCATGCGCGTGACCGCGTCCAAACCATGCGTACTCTTCGAAGAGATATTGATGGATCATAAATCCATACCCTTTGAAGACCTCGCCGTCGCTGCCTTTGACGTTCCGTGCATCGCCCAGACACTCGGAGTTATCGTACCCTTTTTGCGG
>CAZYUW010000047.1:0-8038 GCA_964650685.1 uncultured Nitratifractor sp. | reverse complement strand
TTAGGAGAGCGGTAGAAGAGGATATAGAGGGTGCGGGCTCTATCATAAGGGGTTGCGGGAGATACAGAGGGTGTCAATATCGTATCGTGCCCTACCTGCGGTAGAATAGAGGCTGATCTGGTAAGTGCCGTAGCGGAAGTTGAGAGAAGGATTTCCCATATAACCGCTCCGATAACAGTATCGGTGATGGGCTGTGTCGTCAACGCTATTGGAGAGGCGAAGCATGCCGATGTTGCGATAGCCTTCGGTAAAGGCAGCGGATTGATCATGGTCGGAGGCGAAGTTGTAGCCAGACTTCCGGAGTCTCAACTGGTCGACAGGTTTGTCGAAGAGGTTGAAAAGTTCGTTTCGGATGACGATTAAGTCGTCAGCTTTTAAAATGTGAAAATTTTGTAAAACGAAATCTGTTTTGAGAGGATGAGGAATGGAGAATATGTATAACCTGAACATGGAAAGAGCTGTGCTTTCGGCGATTATTTTCGATCCCGCCATATTTGAAGAGGTCGCTGCCAGACTCAAACCGGAGGATTTCTACTACCCTTTTCATGCTCATATGTTTCAGGCAATGGAAAAACTTGTTTTCGAAGAGAAGCCGATAGACGAGGAGTTTTTAAAGCAGAAACTCGAAAAATCGGGTAAATTTGATGAGCTTGCAATGGTCGATGTGCTCTCCGCCAATCCAATCACGGATACCAGTGCGTATATAGAAGAGATTAAGGCGTTGGCATCCAAAAGATCTCTCGTGACTCTCGCTACAGAGATCAAGAAGTTGACGATTGAGGACGATATGGATAGTCTCGAAGTTATGGACAGAGTTGAACAGAAACTGTACGAGATAACACAGGAGAGTGTCAACGAAGAGTTTAAATCCGCCGAAGAGATCACTGTGTCAACACTGGAAGAGATAGAGAGACTCAAAGCCCTTGGAAACTCCAAGTTAATCGGGGTGGATACGGGATACCGTAATCTCAACGACAAAACAAGTGGATTTTCTAAAGGGGATTTGATCATTATCGCCGCTAGACCGGCGATGGGCAAGACCGCTCTCGTGCTCAACATGGCTTTGAAGGCTATGGAGAGAGACGAGGGGGTGGCTTTTTTTTCTCTGGAGATGCCAGCCGAGCAACTGATGCTCAGGATGCTCTCTATAAAGACATCCATTCCTCTGCAATCACTTAGAGTTGGGAATATGACCGATGATGAGTTCAGCAGACTTGTGGCTGCAACTGACGATATGTCAAAAAGAAAACTTTTTGTGGATGATCTGGGACATGCTACGATACACCATGTAAGAAGTAAACTCAGGAAATTGAAAGCTAGGCATCCTGAAATAGCCATAGCAATAATCGATTATCTACAGCTTATGAGCGGAGAAGGAGCGCGAGGCGAAGGTCGCCAGCAGGAGATCAGTGAGATATCCAGGGGGCTCAAACAGTTGGCAAGAGAGTTGCAGATGCCTATTATAGCTCTTTCGCAGCTGAATAGATCTTTGGAATCCAGAGAAAATAAACGGCCCATGTTGAGTGATTTGAGAGAGTCCGGAGCGATAGAGCAGGATGCCGACATAATACTTTTCGTATATAGAGACGATGTTTATCGAGAAGCCAAAGAGAAAGAAAGAGAAATGAAAGCCAAAGCGGAGGGTAGGGAGTATATAAGCGAATATAAAAAATCGAATCAGGAGAAGACGGAATTGATAATAGGCAAACAGCGCAACGGTCCAACGGGAACAGTGTATTTAGTATTTCAAAAAGAGTTTACCAGGTTCGTAGACGCGGAGAAAACAGATGTGCCCTATGAAGTGATATATGAAAACAGCGATATAGATATGAGAGAGGGACGCATAGAGATTACTTGACTAAAAGCTCCGTTATTGTGGATATGACAGATGGAGAAAATTGAGTTATTTTCAAACAGAAAAGAGAAACTGAGTGCTGTCTTGCTGGCGATAGTGCTTTTTACCATCCATTTGGGCTGGTATTACGACAGATATAGAAAATTTGTCTCCAGCCAATATAGATATCTCAGCGCCGAGGTTCAAAGTGTTTCCAAAAAGAGTGGTCGTACCGGAGTGTATTGGTTGCTCAAGCTGAAAGCGGACGGTTTACCGGATTTTTATACATCGTATCGCGGTACCAGTATAAAGCCTGGGGAGATAGTCAGGCTGCAGATATTTCCTTCGAAAAAGATATCTTTTGTCGACTTTATGAAAGGCTTTTATGTCAGATCGAGGATCGTCGAAAAATCTGGAGAGCGAAAGAGTCTCAGATATCTTCTGGCCAAAGGCATCGAAGCCCAGCATGAAGACGGGAGAATAGCCTCTTTCTATCAAGCCATCTTTTTGGCTCTGCCAATGGATAGAATTTTGAGAGAGAAGATATCCCGTCTGGGTATCAGTCATCTGGCCGCTCTCAGTGGTTACCATCTGGGGATTTTGTGGGCTATGGTCTATGGTTTTCTGTTTCCTTTCTACTCTATGCTTCACAAAAAGAGAATGCCATGGAGGCACTCTCTGTTCGATATGGGCATCGTATGTCTTTTTATTCTTGGTCTCTATGTATGGCTGACGGGCACGCCCCATTCGTTGTTGCGCTCCTATGCGATGCTTTTGCTGGCATGGGTGGCCATATTGGGAGGAGTCGAACTCGTAAGCTTTCAGCTCCTGTCAACCGTGGCGCTATCTTTGATCGTCATCTTTCCCCATCTGCTCTTTTCTCTGGGGTTTTGGCTTTCGGTATCCGGTGTGTACTATATCTATCTGCTTTTACGGCACTACGGAGCTTTCGATCGTAAACTGCTCACGATATTAATAATTCCCGTGGGAATATATATATTGATGGTACCGTTGGTGCACTCGATTTTCGAAACATCTTCAATATGGCAGATTTTGTCTCCTGTACTCTCTTTGCTGTTTGTGCTCTTCTATCCTGTCATGCTGTTTATGCACTTCGTCGGCATGGGCAATCTGTGCGACACATGTCTTTCGAGACTTTTCGATTTGCCAGTAGAGTTTCATAGCAGCCTCATTCCCGTATCTGTTTTGATATTCTACCTGATGCTGTCGATACTGGCCGCCAGATACAGGCTTGTGATGTCCGCTACTCTGGTGTACGCTCTGGTTGTCCAGATAGCGATATTGTCGTGAGTTATATTTTTTCTATCTCCTCCTCTTTGCTTAGCAGATAGCAAAATCTAAGTCCATGCAGAAATATAGCCCACGAAATGTATATCCACAAAAAGAGAAACAGTACCGTGCTGAGGCTGCCATATATACCCGAGTATGTCTTGTTGTATAGAATGTAGTATATGAAGACGCTTTTGGCCAGGTACCATACCAGCGACGCTATGAAGGAGCTCACAAGTGCCATCGAGGGTGGGATGCGTATCCTTGGAGACAGCTGATAGGCGATATAGAAAAGCCCCCATACAACGATATATGACAGTGTATACTTTAGGTGCAAAAAACCGAATGAAAAGGAGCCGGAAAACGACTTTTCTGCCAGTGAGGAGAGTTGATAGGATATCCAGGTAACCAGAGGCACGAGAAGCACCAGCAGAGAGTAGATGCGCAGAGCTTTGGCAAGTCCCCGTCTGGGGGTTTCGAAAATATCGTTCACGATGAAATCGTAATCCCTGAAAAACAGAATGGCTGCCACTGCGGTGTAGAGAAAACCTATGATTCCAAGTTTGTCTGCGTTGGCCACGAATGTGTCTATATAATCCATCACCATTTTCGAGTTTGCCGGCAGGAGAGTTTTGGCTATGAAATCGTGCACTTTCGCATATGCCGTATCGAATATGGGAAGATATGTGAATGTGACCAGTATGATCATCAGAAACGGTATGATAAAAAAGAGTGTGCTCCAGCTCATGCTGGCGGCGTAAAATCCAAGTCTGTCGTCGAATAGATCCCTGAAAAAATCGCGTATGAACAGATAGTAGTTTCTTATGAGGCGGGATTTTCTTTCTCTATTGCTCATATGGCAATCCGGGGTCTACAGCCCCATCTTGCCAGGATTGAGGATATTGTTGGGATCGAATGTCTTCTTGATCTTTCTGAACAACTCCATCTCCTGCGGTGTAAAAGCGATATCCATGAATTCGGCTTTGCTCAATCCTATTCCGTGCTCTCCGCTGAGCGTACCTCCCATATTCACGACAAGCTCGAATATCTCTTTTATGGCTTCATGCCCCTTTTCGAGTTCCACGGCATCGTCACCGTCGACCATGACATTCACATGGATATTTCCATCGCCGGCATGTCCAAAGCATGGTACTTTCAATCCATATTTTTCACATATTGAGTATATCGACTCGAGCGCTTCGGGCAATTTACTTCTGGGTACCGAAATATCTTCGTTGAGTTTTTTGCTGCCGAAGATGGTAATGGAAGGGGACGCGTTTCGTCTTGCGAACCAGAGTTTGTCCCGCTCGTCTTTTTCCACGGCGATCTTGAAATCCATCGCCCCGTTTTCGGAAAACGACCTCTCCAATATATCGAGTTGAAACTCCAGCTCTTCAGGTACATTGCCATCCACATCACCGATCAGCAGGGCTCCGGCCTCTTCGGGGAGATCTACGCCGAGTTTTTCCCGAAGAGCCTGAACCACCAAAGAGTCGAGAAACTCCATAGCGACTGGATTGGCTCCTCCAGCCAGAGATTTGAAAACTGCATTCATAGCCGCTTTTACATCCGGAAATATCCCCATATAGGATTTTTCGTAACGGGGCTTTGGCAGTAGTTTCAGGGTTATCTCCGTTATGACGGCAAGTGTGCCTTCGCTGGCGGTGAGCAGGCCGGCGATATTGTATCCCGCGACATCTTTGATCGTGTGTTTGCCGGCACGGATGATATTTCCATCTACCGTCACGGCTCTGAGCGCCATTACGAAATCTTTGGTTATTCCGTATTTGGCGGCCCTCATACCCCCGGCGTTTTCACTGACATTGCCCCCGATAGTCGAGTACTCCTCGCTTGCGGGATCAGGTGGATAGAAAAGACCTTTGGCTTCCACCGCTCTTTGAAGATCTTTGTTTATGACCCCCGGCTGTACTGTCGCGAGCATATTTTCCATATCTATCTCCAGGATACGGTTCATATGCTTTTCCATCCCCAGAACCACTCCACCGTTTACAGGCAGGGCTCCCCCTGTAAAACCACTGCCGGCCCCTCTGGCTACTACGGGAATCCGGGCTTCGTTACATAGAGGGAGGATCCTGGCTATATCCTCTTCGCTTCTTGGGAAGATTACCGCTTCGGGTTCATATCTCGTACGGGTCGCATCGTAGCTGTATGCTCTTAGATGCGCAACATCGTCGAAAAGATTATCCTCTCCTACGATATTTCTGAGACTCTTCAGGAGCTTTTTGGATATCAATGGATCTTTCCTATCTCTTCGTAGTAGTCGCCTTTGGATGAGCCCAGAGAAAAGAGTCCTCCACCAACTTTGTCGAATCTGTTATAAAAGGGATATTTCGCGCCGGATCCTGTCGCCTGGAAAGATTTTTTACCCACGACTTTACCGCTGATCGGATCGAGTAGTACGGCTTGACCTTTCTGTACGATATATATCAATCCAACCTGCGCCTCTTTCGCGAAACCTGCGAGATTTTTTTTCGTGGCTCTGGAGTCCCCCTCTCGTGTCAGATATGCAGCGAACAGATCAGGGTGTATCCAGTTTCTGGAGGCGCTTTTCGTTATCTTTTCGTATGTTTCTCTATTTGGAGCGAGCACCAGTACATTGCTGTAGAGATATCCTCCTATCACCCTGTCTCCCGTTACTGCCAGGCTTTTTGGAGTCGGCAAGCCGTCATGCTCGAGCAGGTCGCCTTTTTCGAGTTTGACCTTAGCCGGTGATGTCTGTGTGGCTATAGCTGTGATGGCTTTGAGGTTTTTACCGAAGCTGTGGATGACTATTCCGGTCATTCCATTGACCGGAAAGGCTTTGCCTAGAGTGGCACTCTTGCCATCGACACTCTTTATGACGCTATTTACTTTAGGCGGAAAAAAGCCAGCCAGCATCCAGGTGGAAAGTATAAGCGATACCACTATGATTTTTTTCATTCATTTCCCTCGTTCTTTATGTTTTCAGGTATTTCGAGAAATACGCACGATATTCGATTTGCATGATTATACTTCTTATCGATTGAAACTTTGATGAGTTTCCATTCGCTATAATACGCATTAATCTTTATGAAAAAGCGGATTGTTTCGATCATTTTGATAAAACAATACAGAAGGGGGGAGACGATCCCCGCTTCCGAGACTTTTATTTGCTCGAAAATTTCGAAGACTGAAGAAATGGTTGTGTCCGCAGGAGGCTGTCGTATGAAGCAGATGTTGATAGTGCTCATACTCTTTTCGTATCTCTTCGCCGCGAGCGTAGATATCTCTTCCTGGAAAAAAGATGAGACATTTTCCGACTATCTGCTGCGCAACAAGGTACCTCTGAGTCTGCTGAAAACGATCTCTGCCGAAGATATGAAGTATCTGTCGGAAATACAGAGCGGAGAGAAGTTTTACGAAATGAAAGATGGTGATGTTCTGCTGCAGGCCCTGATACCGATAGGTGAAGAGATGCAGATAAAGATCTACAACGATCCCGCAAACGGAAAGTACGGTTTCGATATTGTCCCTATCGTCTACAAGGTGGTCAAGGATGAAGTGCTACTCTCCATACACAGTAACTGTTACAGCGATATAGATGCGATCACAGGATATCCCAGACTTGGTTTCGCTCTAAAAACCATGTATGGAGACAGTCTAAACTTCAGAAGGCTTATAAAAGGGGACAGAATAGCATTTTCATATACCCAAAAGAGCAGGCTCGGTATACCTTTTGGCCAGCCTGTAATAAATGCCGCTATAGTCAAAACAAGAAGCAGAAAACTTTTTGTTTATACCGACAAAGATGGGAATATCTGGAACGATATCGTCAAGAAGATCAGATACAAACAAAACGGAAAAAGAGAAGTAGAGTATACGATAAAAAAAGTTCGATATAGTGGAAGATTCATAATGCCGGTGAAGCATGCGAGGATAACATCCCGTTTTACATACAAGAGATGGCATCCGATACTCCACAAATATCGTCCACATCTCGGAGTCGATTGGGGTGCGAGAAAAGGTACACCGGTCTATGCGACCAATTCCGGCAAGATTCTCTTTGCGGGCTGGATGAGAGGATACGGCAAGGTGGTTAAGATAAAGCATAGGGGAGATTATATCTCTTTGTACGCCCATTTGAGTAAGATCAGGGTGCGAAGAGGAGATTATGTAAAAAGAGGTAGAGTGGTCGGAAATGTAGGCAGCACCGGCCGAAGTACAGGTCCCCATTTGCACTATGGACTCTACAGAAGGGGCAGAGCGATCAATCCGCTCAAAGTTCTGGGCAGAGGATCGAGTGGCAAAGAGGTGACGCTTAAAAGAAAAAAGATCGAGAGCTACTCTGTCGTCAAGACGAAAACCGTTCCGATAAAGGGAGCGAAAAGAGCCTACAAGAGGCTTGCCGCTATGCTGAAAAAAGCTCCGGACAAAATATACAGATGGGAAAAGATCGATGGTACATATGTATATATTTCGGATAGAAAGCGATATGCGAGAAGAACAATAGCCGGAAGGGAAAAAGATGGGTCATGAGATAAGCTACATAAAAGGACGAGAGCTGATCGATCATCTGATCGAAAATCCAGCCGAGTTTGAGAAGTATCACGCGAGTGAACTCGCGAAAATACTCAAAGATATCCATCTCGAGGAGAGTACCGACTCATTTCTGGTTTGTTTGAGATCCATACCGGATGAGCAGCTTGGAGAAATACTGCTGGAGCTTCCGGAACATATAAAAGACGATGCTCTCGAAGGGTTGTCGGCGGCTAAACTGTCGGAGGTCGTGGATGAGCTCGACAGTGACGATGCCGCCGACTTGATGAGGGATATCGAGGATATAGACGAAGAGAAAGAACAGGAGGTTCTGTCCAAACTCGACGACGAAGATGTCAAAGAGATCAAAAAACTCAAAAACTACGATGAAAACGAAGC
>CAZYUW010000046.1:0-8541 GCA_964650685.1 uncultured Nitratifractor sp. | reverse complement strand
TGACTCCGAAGCTTTCGCTCTGCTTGTGACGCCTTCCTCGCTCGGATGCATCAACAGTACGCTGCTAAGTATGGAGGCGCTGGAAAAAAGGGATATCTATTTTGACTGGTGCGTGAATATCAGAGAAAATCTGACGGATTTCGAAAAAACAACAAAACCTTTTTACGATGCAAAATTCCCGAATTGGTGGAGTCTGGAAAATGGTCTCGAAAAATTCGTAGAAAGATATTGCGACAACGATGATTCCGCCCGGTTTCGGAAAATGTAGACCTCTCGCGTGGCTTTCGCGGAATATGAGATTCCATATCGTGCAAGTATCTATTGGATACAATAACTCCAAAATGAAAAAGGATGACGAATGAAGCATCTGATAGATACCGATATGCTGTCGATGGAGTGTATAGACCGCATTGTGGAAGATGCGAAATTTTTCAAACACAATGGCGTGCAGCCTCTACTCGAAAACAAACTCATCATCACGCTCTTTTTCGAAAACTCTACAAGAACACGAAGTTCTTTCGAGGTAGCGGCAAAAAGACTCGGAGCCGCAGTCGTGCATCTGGATCCCTCTAAAAGCTCCACAAAAAAAGGCGAAACTCTGGAAGATACTTTCGCAAATCTTTGTGCCATGGATCCAGATGGCGTCATAATACGCCACAGCGAAAATTCCACACCTTCAATATTGGCCGGAATGGAACTCGCACCCGTTATAAACGCGGGAGCCGGAAATTATGCGCATCCAACGCAGGGTCTTCTGGATCTTTTTACGCTATATGAGCATTTTGGTCGCAATCTACAGGGTCTGAGAGTGGCTATTGTCGGGGACATAGTCAATTCCAGAGTTGCCTCGAGCGATATACGACTTTTTAGAAGAGTCGGAATAGATTTGAGTTTGATCGCGCCTGAACCGTTTATGCCGGATACGGATCTACCAAAATTCGAATCAATTGAAGATGTCATAGATGATATTGATGTGATAATGAGTCTTAGAGCACAACTCGAAAGACACAAAAAACCCATTTTTGAAGATTACGACGAATATAGAAGGCACTATTGCATCACAAAAAAAATTATCGAAAACAGAGATATTATGATTATGCATCCCGGACCGGTAATGAGAAATATCGATATAGCCGATGAAATCATGAATGACAGGCGCTCGCTTGTGCTGAAACAGGTACAAAACGGCGTCTACATAAGAATGTCTGTTTTGAAAATGATGCTTTTGGATGCCTTTTATGATAACTCATCTCATTCATTATAAAAAAAGAGATAATCAAATCTGTTTTTCGGTTCGGATATTCCGATGTGGATGAACGAAAAAAATGGTTTTGACAAATTGAACAAAATGGGTCGGGACAATGAGAAATTTCTTTTTATTATCTCATTCGACCGTTCTAAAATATTCGCTTCAAATCTGAAAAATCTAAATAACAAGATTTTGTATAAACTTGACAATTGGAGCAACTGTAAAGATGTTGACATGGATGCTTTGGGAAGAAAATTTATATTTGAAAAGTTCCCTACAGGGTACAGCGAATACAAAAAATCGATAGACCAGGTAAAAAATCAAATAAAAGCAGGAAATACATATCTGCTCAACTTGACTTTTCCCACGCCAATATATACAAACATGAAACTTGGAAAGATATTCAGATATTCTAAAGCAAAATATAAGCTATACCTGAAAAATCGATTCGTATGTTTTTCTCCGGAAAAATTTATAGAAATAGAAAAAAACACGGTAGCTGCCTATCCAATGAAAGGCACGATCGACGCTTCGGTTCCAAATGCCCGCGAAAGCATACTCTCCGACGAAAAAGAAAAAGCTGAACACACTATGATTACTGACTTGATGAGAAATGATTTGAACAAAATAGCCAAAAATGTGAAAGTAGAAAACTTCAGATATATCGACAAAATAAAAGCAGGCAATCGCGAACTTTTACAAATCAGCTCAAAAATATCGGGAATTTTGGATAGTGACTGGAGGAGGAGGCTCGGCAATATCCTGGCCGAAATAACACCCGCGGGTTCTATAACTGGAACACCGAAGAAAAAAACCGTCTCAATAATAAAAAAAATCGAGAGGTATGAAAGAGGTTTCTATACGGGTATATTTGGAGTGTGCAAAGGTGATATTCTGCGCTCTGCGGTAATGATTCGTTTTATAGAAAAAGAAGATGCGGGATTGATATACAAAAGTGGTGGAGGCATCACCCTCGATAGCGATCCCGCAAAAGAGTACGAAGAATTATTGGAAAAAATCTATATTCCTATTTGATATTATAGGATCTTATGGCATTTGGAAACACAACACCATCAACACCAAATCTCGCCATAGTCTCTATCTCTCTCTCCTCTTCGATCAAAACAATAATTTTTGTGTCAAACAAATACTCCTGAGCGATTTTCTGTATCTCTATTACATGTTCTCTTTGACAAACTACATACAGTGCCCCAAGCGCATTCGCGAAAAGTGCTTCTTTCAATGAACCAACCGTAACACCATAACGGATCGAGTTCTCTTTGCAATATCTGGCCAACTCTATGGAAACGGTAAGAGGCTCCAGTAATACCACTTCACCAGTATTTGATTTTTTGATCTCGTCTATAGAAAAAACCTTTACAAAAACATCACCTTTTATCCACGGATGACCCAAAATCAACATATCTATTCCTTTTGTTGTATATTTTTCTCTCCAAAGATCGATAAGCGACCTCAATCATTTTCGGCACACTCTTTCGAACAGTAAGATCTACCGTTTCTATAAACCGCCTCTTTGCTATCAACAAATACTGAACAGCGGCGACATTCAACCATTACACTCTCCCGCGCGGCGTCCTTCCCTTTTTTATTAGGATTGTCGGCTTTTTTCATATCAATAGCCAACTTGCCTTCAAGTAGTCTATATAGAAAATATAGAACCAATATTATCACTACCACTCTTAAAATCATCTTCTGCATCCTTTGTAAAATATACCATTTTTTGCTTTCTTTACATAGTTTTTAGTTGTTGATATTCTATGTAATTCGAAACTTCTGTGTCCCTGAGAGAAACAGATAAACCCTTTTTCCTCTTCTGAGTGTATCAAACGAAAACTCCCGATTTTTCAAAAACTTCAATTCTCTGTCGATATTGCCCCCTTTGAATAAAACATACCTGAATTTTTCTCCTCTTAGATGTTTGGTCATATCAAGCATTCTGGCGACATCCGTAACTGCCCTGGAGCTTATCATATCAAAAACTTTTCCTCTTAAATTTTCAACCCTTTTTTTTTCTACGATTACATTATCGATATTCAATTCCGCTAAAACATTTCGCAAGAACGATGCCCTTTTGGCTCTGGGTTCACACAGTACTACCTGAGTAGATCTCCACGCGATTGCCAATACCATTCCCGGAAATCCGGCACCGCTGCCAACATCCAGCAAAGAATCGGGAGTTTCTAAAACATTTTTAACAAATAAAGAATCTGCGATATTCGCGTATATCGAAACACAGGTGTCGGATCCTGTTAAATTGTGAACACTGTTCCATTTTATCAACATATCGGCGAAGATCTCCAGATTGCGCACTGTGTCATCTTCTACCGTTATGTTTTCTTTTTTTAAATATTGCGAAAGATACACTTGGCTCCAATCAACCGCACGAATATCTCGTGATACACTTTTTTACAATGGGTTTTGCCAGCTCAATGGCTTTGGCCCTGTGGGAGATATCCACTTTGGTCGACTCTTCCAATTCTCCGAGTGTGCGATCGAAACCCTCGGGAATGAATATCGGATCGTATCCAAAACCACCATCACCACTGGGAGTATCTATTACCTTGCCATACATCCAGCCATGTGCCACATACTCCCCGTATTTGCAAACTATTGCCAAAGCGGCAGTATAATACGCATCGGCTCTATGGATATTGAGCCGCTTCATCTCATCGCATAGTTTTTCGAGATTTTCTCTATCGTTGGCGTTTTCCCCAGCATATCTGGCGGAGCGGATACCCGGCTCGCCCCCCAAAACAGGCACACTGATTCCGCTATCGTCTGAAATCACAATGGTATTTTCTCCACACAGCTCATAAACAGTTCGCGCTTTTTTGAGAGCGTTTCCCGCAAAAGTGTCAGAATCTTCCGTGATATCTATCTTGCCAGCAATTTCGTGCATACCGACAATCTCATTATCAAAAGCGATTTTGAACTCTTTTATCTTACCTCTGTTACCACTCGCCAGAACTAACTGCATAATCTTAACCTTGTTTAATACTAATAGGAATATAATCCCGCATACTTTAGGTCAAATGGATTATACAATTTTCGAGAGTTACTTTGCAAAAGGGGTTATTGAAAATATGAAAAGTATCATTTCAAAAACATGGCATCTCAGTCTGATAATCGGATTGCGTTTTCTGGGTCTGTTCATAGTAATGTCCGTACTGTCCGCCTATGCCAAAGAGTTGCCCGGAGCTACAGCTACACTTGCAGGATTGGCTGTTGGAGGATATGCGCTTACACAGGCGGCTCTGCAGGTTCCATTCGGAGTGATGAGCGACAAAATAGGTAGAAAACAGACTATTCTCGTAGGACTGTTGATATTTGCCATCGGATCGATAATGGCTGGTATGGCAGACAACATCATCACTTTGTTGAGTGGGCGCTTTTTACAGGGAGCCGGAGCGATAGGCGCCGTTGTCATTGCGATGATCAGCGACCATGTCAAAGAGGAAGAGAGAGCTCACGCAATGGCGGTTATGGGCATGGTAATCGCTCTGGCTTTCACCGCGGCTATGGTCATAGGACCGATACTTGGAGGGGCCGAAAACGGAGTGCCGTTTCTGTTTTATCTAACAGCTGGCATGGCGATCCTGTCTATAGTTATACTTTTTACCGTAGTTCCGGAACCTCCCAGAATCACACACACTTTCGCCGAGGATGAAGCAAAAGTCAGACATGTATTCAAAGACAAAGATCTATTGAGAATGTATATCACATTTCTCTTCCACAGCTCGACTATGGCAATAGCTTTCTTTCTGATACCGCTGGTGCTCAAAGACAAATTCGAATTACCTATGGGTGATTTCTGGAGAGTATATCTACCTGCCGTATTTTTTGGAATTGTGGCAATGGGTCCCGCAGCTGTTTTTGGTGAGAAATACAATAGAGGGAAAGAGGTCTTTCTTGTATCCATCGCTTTTATAGCCCTCGCTTTTGTTATGATGGGATTTGCGTCTAATTTATGGCTATTTGACACTGGCGTTGTCTTTTTCTTTATCGGGTTCAATATGTTCGAACCACTTTTGCAAAGTTTTGTAAGCAAATTCGCGAAAGCGCATCAAAAAGGCGCCGCCCTGGGAGTGGCCAACACTTTTGCCTATATAGGAATGGGCATAGGCGCGACACTGGCGGGCAAGATCTTCGAACTATGGAGTGCGGCCGGTATCTCGATATTTGTTCTTGTAGTCTCCGTGGGGTGGGGCATATGGATATTTGGTATGAGAAATCCTGGCTTGAGAGGCACAATCTATCTCGATACAAAACTTTTCGATCGTTCAAAACTCACAGAACTCAAAACAAAAGAGGGAATCAACGATATCTATGTGAACGAAAACGAAGGAATAATGGTCGTCAAATACGATAAAGAGCTTCTGGACGAAAACGATATCAAAAAAGAGATGCTCAAAAAACATGTTTGATCTTTTCGGGTCTTCAACGCCTGTTTACATAACGATCCGTTATACAGTAACCATCCGAAGATGGATCTGCCGCTCCATATCGATCGGTCGGAATCAACTCTTCTCGGGGGTATAATTCTATATGGAGTTTATTTCCCTGTCTCTTTTCGCCTACACGGGTTACAACTCTACAATATCCACTATTGCATCCTATCGCATAGCAGCAAAATTTCTTTTTTCTCTTGATCGCCACATAGCCCCGATTGGTAAATGAAAGAAACTTTGCGTTTACCCACCCTGATCGGGAATTTCCATAATTCTCCTGGGGTAGAGGCGTGATCCTGCACCAATGAGAACGCTCTGTTTTGACGCAGTGATCTATCGAAACATACGCTCCGTTTGGATACGACCCCACTTTCCTGCTTCTATAATCAGGCGCGCTTCTTAGATTCAAAACATCGTTATCTGAAACATTTTTAACGACTCCAAACAATGCCTCATTATGGTTATTTTTCGCAAAAACAGATATCGCAACAACGATCATCGCGAAAACAACACGAGAAACAGGAACGAACATTTTTACTGTTACAGCTCTTTCAATCATGAGAATCCTGTAATTACAAACGAAACTTCATATCCTCTCACAAAGACACTTTTGCCTCTATTTGGAACCACACATCTGCAGTTGTTGAAAAGTTGAGGCATTTTTTACGCACGGAACTACTTGATTCAGATATCTGTCTATCTCGTTCAAAGTCTTGTTTTTTGTACTTTTATCCCATTTTGGGGGGCCATCACTGTCGGAGTGGTCATCGCTATATTTGCGTGCGCACGATTTTGCTTCAGCCAGATTCTCGGCATCACTCAGGCATCCTCTCATTTTGCGCATGGTTTTTGTTTTTTCGAGAAACTGCCGCTTCATCATCGGGAGCATAGCTTCTTTTGTCATTTTTCGCATATCTACCTTATGATCCTTACCTTGATTATAGTAATCGGTTGTTGGCATATTCTGATAGTCTGGTTCAATGGCTCCCGATCCGATCATGGAACCCATGTCGCTGACAGGAAAATCCGGTAATTTAAATGTTTTATCTGTCAATTTAATATCAAACTTCGCATCTATCGCTATTTTTCTACTTTTTATACCCATTATGTTGCTCTCCACGCGCAAAGGAACTCCTTTGTAAATACACTGAGTCGTGCCCATAAGACTCCAGACTTCGCATTTATAGCCCAATACGGTATCTTCTCCCATAAATTTTCCACCCATCTGTTTCATGATCTGCCTCCCCGCTTTTACGGGATCTTTTCCTTCGAAGAGTTTTGTCATGGATTTTGCCGGATTGGGCAGCTTCAGGATCTTTTTTTTGTTGAAATCCGCATCGTACATAGTATCGCCATCCATAAGAGTCATGTGATGGCTTTTGCTGGTATTGGATTGTCCCATTATTCTTTGACGCCTTACCTCTACTCTCTCCATTATCACCCGCTTACCGTGAGAATCGAAAATCAAGCGCTCTTTACCGATACTTTTAATCTCGCCTCCCATTATTGTGCCGTCACTTTTGCTTTCATAGGTCACTCTACCGCTTTTTGGGCCATACAGATATGGGAGATTCCCTTTGGCATGAAGTGAATATCCAGATATGGTGAGCACAGCGATCATAACTATTTTGTAAACAGATTTCATTGAGACTCCTTTATCATTTACTGAACATTTCGAGATCTTTTCCCATCTCTTCCAACTCTTTGTCATTTTTTACCGGTGAATCAGTACCATTTCTTTCTGTTCTTCCACTACTGGACGATGCGGAGTTCAAAAAAGTACCAAGCGCGTCGAGCATCTTGCCCATCTTTTTGATATCGTCGGCATGCTCTACCGCAGAATCTTTAACCTGCCTGGTGATCGCTTCGGCTGCTTTGCCCAGCTCCATGATCTGCCGATCGAGTGGCGCTTCCTGTTCTGAGGGTGGAGTCGATGCGTTAGCCCTCTGTTGCGTAGCGTTGGGCTGAGTGGCGGGGGTGCTGGGCACAGCGGCTCTGGGTTTTTCGCTCGGCAGGGCGTGCAGATAGTGGCCACTCCAACGACTATCAGGTTTGGCATCGCAATAGCTCCATTTGCCCCGGAAGCTGCACAGATGATCGTCAAATGTCCAGATCACGCGCCCCCAATAGTACCGCCCGTTTTTGGGAGCGGCACATTTTTCGTTGGAGCTGTCTTCGATCCAGAAGCCTTCGAAGCGCTGAGGATAGGTCATCTGGCCGACTAGCTCACCGTTGTCGCTGCTATAGGTGCCGTGGAGCTGGGTGCCCTGGAGTCGGAGGGTGGCAATCCCTTCGCTCGTTTTCCAGACCCCCTCGATGCTTCTCTGGGTTTGAGCACCGCCAAAATCACCGACGAGCTCGCCGCCTCCGCGGATGGAAGCTTTGTAGCGCTTGCGCTGATCGCCCGCTGAGATCTCGACGAAGTACTCTCCATCGGGTACGACAAAATCGGCACCCTCGGCTGCGGGGGCTTCTTTTTCGGCGACCACTTGCCCTCGGGGCGAAACGAGCTCGATGTGGATGCGGGTGCAGGGGTTGATCCCTTTGGCTGAGACATGAAACGGGCCAAAGACCACATGCACCTTGGTCGTCTCGCCCGGCTTGACGGTCACGAGGGTGATCTTTTCAAAATCTTTGTAGGATGATTTGACAATATATTTGCCCACGGGCAGTTTGCACTTGCCGGACGATTTTTTGTGCGACATGGGTGAGCAGATATGGTCGCCTATCTTGCCGTCATCGTTTTCGTATACGACATGGCTTGCCCGCACCCATTTGCCACCCTCCGTCTCACTCGCGGAGGTTTCGATGGTGCCGGTGGAG
>CAZYUW010000045.1:0-9322 GCA_964650685.1 uncultured Nitratifractor sp. | reverse complement strand
GTCCCTACGGCCTCTCTTTCGCTGTCGCTCAACAGGGGGAGGTTGACGGCATCAGGGAAAGAGCCTTTGGCGTACTCTGCCGGTGCGCGCAGATCGATCAGCGGGATATTTTTTGTAACGACATGGCGAAAATCGTCAACGAGAAGATGGTTGGATTTCACGGTGCCCCAATCTGTCTGAAGGTATAATTTCGACGCAATTATAGCATACACCCAAAAGTCGGAATGGTATAATCTGCTAACACAAACAGAGTGGGAGGAAGAAATGCCCGGCAGCAAAGAGAGTGGCGGTACGAGCGCGTATCCGGAACAGAAGATAAGAGAGATACTCTCAGGGGTACTATACCCCGGTTTTCCAAAAAGCATCGTAGATTACGGATTTTTGAAAAGCGTCGAAACCGGAGGTGACAGGATTGGGATCGTTCTGGATATCCCCTCCGCCGCGACCCAGGTGGAGGAGCAGTTGAGGCTAGAGATAGAACGGAAACTTGCCGCGGCTGGTTTTTTTGATGTGGAGTTGAGCATCCACAAACCTCCCATCCCTGAGCAGACCAGTTCTGACGGGAAGAACATGCTGCCAAATGTGCAGAGTTTCGTCATGGTCAGCAGCGGCAAAGGTGGCGTGGGCAAGTCAACAACGACGGTCAATCTGGCATTGGCACTTGCGGCGCGGGGGAAACGGGTGGGTTTGCTCGATACCGATATATATGGTCCGAACATACCCAGAATGATGGGTATAGAGGGTCGGCAGCCCGTCTTTCTGGGCAACAAAATCGTGCCGATATCGGCCCACGGAATCAAAGTGATGAGCATGGGTTCGCTGATCGCTCCCGACGCCTCCCTGATATGGAAGGGTGCCATGGTAACCCAGGCGATAGAGCAGATGATGGAAGATATCCAGTGGGGAGAGCTGGATGTGTTGATATTCGATATGCCTCCCGGTACCGGAGACGCGCAGCTCACACTGGCGCAGAATATACCGGTCACTGCCGGAGTGTGTGTCACGACACCGCAAAAGGTGGCTCTGGACGATACGGTCAGAGCTCTGGATATGTTCAGGCAACTCCATATCCCCATAGCGGGTATCATCGAAAACATGAGCGGCTTCATCTGTCCGGACAGTGGCAAAGAGTATCCGATCTTCGGCAAAGGAACAACGACCGCTCTGGCCGACCACTACGAAACGGAAGTGCTGGCCGAGATACCTATAGAGCCGGCTGTCAGAGAGGGTGGAGATGCCGGTATGCCCATCGTGACACTGGCGCCGGAGTGTGAGACTGCCCGCCGCTATGTAGAGGCGGCCGAAAAGCTCTGGAGGCATATCGTCCGCGTCAACAGTGAAGGCGGAGTGGACAACAGTGAGATACAGCCGACCATTTTTTGAATCCGCCGGAGCCAACAGATTTTTACTTGCCGTAGTGTTGTCCGCGCTTTTTTCTTCCGGACTTCAGGCACATGTGACGCTTGAAGCGTTCAAAATATTTGAGCCCAGATGTACGGCGTGTCATCGGATATTTGATCGCAACGACAAGGCGCCGCCTCTCGTAGCGGTGCATCAGGTGTATCTGAGGCTGAATGACAACAATATCGGCAGAGCATTTGCTGCTGCCAGATCTTTTCTTGTCGCCCCGGAACACAAAAAGGCTCTAATGAAACCTGCCTTAAAACTCTATGGTCTTATGCCGAAGATGGATATGAATGCCTCAGAGGCGGATGAGTATGCACATGCTCTTGTCGAGATCGAGTTTGAGATATCCGACTGGTTCGAGGAGCACTACCGTTCCCACAAACTGGGCAGACCTCACAGAGACGGGTTCAGGATACCATAAGAGCGACCCTATATCCGGCGACAAACTGCGTGCCGGAGCATCAGAAGCTGTAGTTGATCAATATCCTGATCTGCTCGTGTGAGCCTCTGCCGGTAAGTTTGTCCTCTACGGACGAGTACGCTATGGTCGTATCGATATGACCTTTGCTTTTGTACTCGATGACAATATCCGTCTCCGCGCTGTCGTAGAGGCCGGGTGTGTCCGCTTTGAATCTGCCATAGATCAATCCTGCCTGCACTCCTTTGACTCCCATAGCGGACAGGTCGTAACCAACACCTGTTACCCAGGCATACCCTTTGGCACCTATCGCGTCTATGGTCTGATCCTCCAGCGAGGTGAAAAACGGTCCTCCTCCTAGACTCCCATAGGCTCCGGTAGAGCCAAACTCGCGGTTGTATGCCGCAAGCAGACTCAAGCCCGTATCTCCCACGGCGGCCTCCACGCTGACGCCGAATGTAGAGGAGTCCACGGTACCCGTCAGAGATGACTGGCAATCCACGGCTCTATCATACTGTAATCCTATAGTCAGAGCGATGTCGGAAATCATCGTTTCGTATCCGAACTCGAAATATCCGAGATCTGCTATATCGTATATGCGATAGAACCACCCCTGCAGCGTGAATCCGCTTTCGCTTTCATATACCGCCGAGAGCATAGTGATACCTTTCGTATCTTTTGTGGCACCGAGGATATCTTCGACTCTATCGTGCTCTGGATATGTTCGGGGTTTCGTATCTTTTGTGGCACCGAGGATATCTTCGACCGGTACGAAATGGGAACTGTCTATTGTGTTTTCCCATCCCGCCATCCTGTCGATCTGGGCGAGTCTCAATGTCAAACCCTCGATATCTCTGTTTGTCAACAGTGCCGCGCTGAAGTAGTTCGGCATCATGCGTATATCGTCACTGTCGGCATGTGGAGTATCCAGCGACTGTCTACCTATCCTGAGCGATGTTTTGCCCCATTTTCCATCCAGATATGCCTGGGAGAGCAGGGCGAAAGAGTCTCCGTCGTTGTCGAAAAAATCAGGATTGTCCCTGAGGGATGATCCGAGATCTTTCACGAAATACCCTTCGACACCCGCCATGATACCCATATATCTGCGACTGTACAGGTGCATATGTCCTCCGATCGCTGCCGACTCGGCACTCGGCGCACCTGTCGGGTCGAGGTTTATATATCCGGCTCTGAGCTGAGCTTTCGAATGTACGGCGGCATCGTCTCTGCCGACAATATCCCGATACGATCTGGGGTCGACACCCTCAGTGCTCTTTCCGCCGTTACCGGTCGCGGCGAGGATAACTGGAAAGATCGACAAAAGTGAAAATAAGGTTTTACAAGACATATCGCATCCTTGCTTTTTGGTGAAATTATTCAATGCAGGAGCTTTGAATTATCTTGAAATGATAATCAATATCATAAAAATAGTGTGATTTTTTCAGTTTGTCGCTTCGAGGCTTCGGATGGGATTGTTCATCCTGTAATCGGAGTATGGACAAATCAAACTCTGTCGTATAGTCCGGATTTAATCTCCTTCTTATTGCTGGCTCTCTATAATATGTCTATCGCTGACAGGTCCGAGGTTCGGATATACATATGGGATACAGCATCAAACCCCGGTTTTCAGATCTATTCCGTATATTTTTCAGCCATGAATATAGATTTGCCCTTTTTGAGGGGTAAAATGGAGGATGATAAATGATAAGCAGAGTGTTTGCAGCGGTTTTTTTGACGATCGCGCTTTACGCGTCGAAGCCGCCTGTTCTGCTTTTCGACGAGCCGAGCTCTTCTCTCGATGTTGACGCCACGGCGAAACTGGAAGAGGTGATTAAAGGGCTGGCCAAAGAGAGGACGATCATCCTCGTAACACACGACAGAGAGCAGATAGAGAGGCTGTCGCGCGGCGTAGTGGAACTCTAAATAAGCTCCATACCCTCCGGTACCGTTTGCCCGTCGTCTATATCGATCGCGCTCCCCAGAGTGTCCATACCCCTATGGCGACGAAAAGCGATCCCGAGAGGATGGAGAGTGTCTTGGGGCCGATGAGGTTGGAGATGGCCTCTCCGAAAATTACGGCTATCGCGCTGCTGGTTGTCAGAGCCAGCGCCGATGCGGCGAAAACGAGCCATTTGGAGTGCTCCGCGCCGGCGGCGAAGCCGAATGTCGCCAGCTGGGTTTTGTCTCCCATTTCGGCTATGAAAACCGATATGAAAATGGTCAGGAAAAGTTTGAGCTCCATCGTGACACCTTTATGAGAGTGAACTTTTGTTTGACGGGATTTTACCAAAAAGCATCTTGAGACATTCGGCTCTGAAACACACAGCCGGAACTCTTTCGGCGTATTTTTTGTACTCTTCTCCAAATTTCGCCCGGCACTCCCCCTCTTCGAGAGTCAGGACCATCAGAGCTATAAACGCCATCTCTGCCGGAGCGATGAATAGTATATAGGAGGGGGATCCGACCATCAGAGCGAGAGCCATGGGTACGAGCATCAATCCAAAGAGCATCGGATGGCGCATTCTGGCATAAATCCCCGATACGACCAGACGGTTGGTCTCCAGTCTGGGTATATCTCCCTCTCTGCCGCTTCGGGCCAGCTCTCTGCCGCCGTTGCCTGCCGCTCTGAAAGCGTATCTCATCATGATCAGGCCGGGTATGAGTGTCGTCGCGTGAAAAAGCGGGCTGAAGAACAGGTCTCTGAAAAGTTCCATATCGAGTCGGATGCCTGCCGCCGTACCCCCTGCCAGAAGCAATATCCACAGTATGATGCGGATAACTACGGATGGGGTTGGTGATACACCATCAGCCATCGGTTCTGTTTTCGAGGTAGTTTTTTACCAGAACATCGGCTTTTTCGCCATCCTTTTTGCGAACCTTCACGACATCTATACCGCTCAGCTCCAGAGCCTCTTTCATATTTGGCCCTACGGCACGCACCAGCATGATATCTATATCACTCAGATTGCCCAGATCTTTGCGGTGCAGTTCCACCTCCTCGGGTGAATACTCCTCCATCGCATGAAAGCCATGCCCATGTCCTTCTCCTCTGCCATGCCCCATGCCTCTGCCGTGGCCGTCGTGCATCCCGTGACCGTGGCCGCCACCGTGATGACCCCCTTCGTGATCATGAGAGGCCGCGTGGCGGTTTGGTCTGAGCTCCAGAAATCTGTCATCTTCGAAAATCGCGAACCAGGGTGCTCTGCCTACTCTCGTGAATACTTCGAGCTTTTCATCATATACCGCTACAGCTATTTTCATATCGTACTCCTTTTCATATCTATATTGTCTGTCGCGAAACGGTCGTCGGACCTCTTTTCGCTCACTTCCTGCAGGCTGGAGCGCATCCATCCCGAACGGGTCTCACCCTCTATTTTGTCGAAATTCTCTATATAGGGTTTGATGTCCAGCAGAGGGGTGCCATCCAGCACATCCACCCCCCGGATAGTCACAATATTGTTCGACACTCCCGCAAGCTCCACGACCGAAAGCCCTATGGAGTTCGGGTGCACTGGAGTTCTGGTGGCAAAGACCCCCCTGTGGACATCCTCTTTTTCGTTAAACGGTTTCACCTTGATCCTGTGGGATCCCGTTTTGTGAAAATGGTATATCAGGTAGATATGACTGAACTCGGATAGATCGTCCAGTCCTTCCGCATACTCCGGAAATATCTCGATTTCGGCATACAGATCCCGCCCCCCCCTTTGGCTGAACCGGCATATTTACCGGATCTTTG
This sequence comes from uncultured Nitratifractor sp., assembly GCA_964650685.1. GTDB lineage: Bacteria > Campylobacterota > Campylobacteria > Campylobacterales > Sulfurovaceae > Nitratifractor. The sequence continues at coordinate 3,761 of CAZYUW010000045.1, read as the reverse complement.
AAGGGGGAGTGTATTATGCCCACAGCTTTCATGCTGATGGATCGATATCTTCCGCTTGTGTCGTTATCCATCCTTTTGTCTCTCTTTCATGGTAGCTAATTGAAAATCCTTATCAATATAATGTTATATTATCTTATGTATTATTTTTTGTCAAGATTTGGGAAACACTCTTCGGCTTTCGCGAACAAAAAGCCTTTTTCAGATCGGGACGGACACAAGAGAGGAAACAATGGATTATTTCTACTTCTTTATGATCACCTTGACGCTTTCGACCATATTCGCGATTGCCGGAACCGGTTCGGGTATCGCGGTGATACCGGTGTTGCATATGATGGGGATCGATTTCAATACGGCAAAAGCGGTCGGACTTTTCGTGGGATTTTGCAGCACCTCCACATCCACGGTTATGAATATCAAAAGAAGTGTACTGGATAGATCTTTTGTTGTTCCGCTGTTGTTGGGATTTGTGCTGTTCGCGCCTCTTGGCGCACAGTTGTCGAGATACACTAATGCGACTTTCGTCAAACTGGCTTTTATTATCTTCTTGCTCTTCAGTGCTGCCATGATGAGTTTTTTCGACAAGAGTGCCCGTATAGATCTGGCTTCACGCGGAATATTGTGGATTGTCGGTGCCGGTGTGGGTTTGCTGGCAGGAGTTCTTGGTGTCGGAGGTGGTAATATTCTGCTGCCTCTATTGATAGTTCTGGGTTTCGAGGCCAAAAAAGTCTCCATAACGGCCAGTTTCGTCATACCTTTTTCCACTATGGGTTCGTTTTTGAGCTATATCAGTTTTGTCGATATGGATTGGACACTGTTGGCGACATGCTCGATAGCCGCTGTAGTGGGAGGATATACCGGAAACTATCTGATGCACTATAGATTGTCGCAAAGAGAGATCAGGAGACTTGTTGCCGTCATGCTGTGCATACTGGCCATAAAGATGGGATGGGATATGGTGTAGCCTATTTTCAGTTTCTATCGTTTATAATAATGCCGATGCTGAGAGCTCCGGGGTCCGGAGAGACATATCAGAAGGCGTACTCTTTTTTTTCTGCCCTGATCGAAAAATCAGTACTCTACAATAATTTGACCGGAAAGGCTTTATGAGATGAAAATAGACTGTTGTGGTCTGGCGTGTCCCGAGCCGGTGCTTCGTACCAAAAAAGCACTGGAAGAGATGCCGGACGATTCCGTTCTGGAAGTTTTGGTGGACGCTGCCGCGTCCGTGGCCAATGTGCAGCGTTTCGCCTCCAACGGTGCCTACGAGTATCGTACGGAGGAACTGGGTGACGGCAGAACGCGGATAACCATTGTCAAGGGTTATGCCTGCGAAATAGCGGCGACCAAAGATGGTGCCGAAGCGTTTTTGAACAGAACCATCTTTATCAAAGACGACAAAGTGGGCGAAGGGGAGCTGGGGAGCGTTCTGATGAAAGGATTTCTAAAGAGCACACTGGAGTTTGACCGGTTGCCGAAAAATATAGTTCTCGTCAACAGAGGGGTTTACCTGACAACCGATACTGATCGATACGAAGAGGTGATCGGATATCTCAGGGAGCTCGAGAGTCGCGGCGTGAAGATTTACAGCTGTGGCCTCTGCCTGAACCATTACGGTATAGATACGGAAAAAGTACAGGTTGGCGAGATCGGCAACGCGTACGATACGATGGATATGCTTCTACATACCGAAGTAACATCTCTATAAAACAAAAACAAAGGATAATCGATATGAAAACACTTATCATATTTAACCACCAGCCCTATGATGGAAGCGATGTCGCGTGGAATGGTCTGAGGCTGGCGAAAAATCTGCATGAGCGTGGAGAGGATGTCCGTATCTTTCTGATGAACGATTCGGTGGATCTGGCCAGAGAGTGCAATAAAAAACCGGACAGTTACGATCACGATCTGGTAGCGATGCTCAAAGATATGTACGAAAGCGGTGTGGCTCTCAAAGTGTGCGGTACATGTCAGGCTCGTTGCGGGCTTTTCAGGGATGAGCCCTATTTCGCGCCGGAGATCAAAGCCACGATGAACGATCTGGGGGACTGGGTACTGGAGTGCGACAGGGTGCTGAGCTTTTGATCATGCCGTTTCCGTCTCTATCGGCGAGGCGGAAGCGCAGACTTTTTCTGTATAGGTTTCGGCTTAAGACTCTTTCGCTATCATAGTCCAAACAATCCATCTCACTCGTTCATGAAGCGTTTGCCGCGTACAACTGGTCAGGATACTGGTTATGACGTATCACCATCGAACACCGCCTGGTTTACCGAGCCCACGACGGACGCATCCTCATCGCACAATGCCGATATCACTACCAATGATCCTTGAAAATTCAGGGCATCTCACTTCCGAAAATATTTGTGGGCGGGAGTCTCTTTGTGCTGGCAAGTCCTATGATTTCAATCTCTTGAGTCTTGCTCGAATCTCAATTCGTAATACACCCCGCGTCCACTTCCAAGTCGTCGCATCACCCCTTTTTCGACGAGATCATTGAGGTCTCTGCTGGCGGTGATGCGGGTGGTTTTGGTCAGGCTCATGTACTTGTGTACACGCATGCCGCCTTCAAACTTTTCTGGTAGAACAGAGAGCATTTTTGTGATGGCCTTTTTTTGTCGTTGGTTTAGCTTGGTCTCTTTGTGTCTATCCCAGAACTTTGTTTTGGTTTTGATCGCTTCCACTCTATCGAGGGTATCATCAATGGAACGCTCCAGCAGATCGACAAACCAGGCCACCCATTTGCTGATATCCTGATCAAGACGGACGCACACCTCGTCAAGTATCCCGTAGTAAGCCTTTCTGTTCTTGTAAATCATCGTAGAGACAGAGTAGAAGTTGGCGTTTGCGAGATTGGCTTTGGCGAGGACATAGTCGGTAATCGCTCTGGCGATTCTGCCGTTGCCGTCTTCAAAAGGATGGATGAGCACAAAGTACAGATGAGCCACAGCCGCTTTGTAGATAGCAGAGTTGTTATCTTGCGCATTGAGCCAGTGCAAAAATCGCTCCATCAGCGCATCGACCTTATCGGCAGGGGGCGCGACATAGTGGATTTTTTCTTTGTGCCAGGCACCGGAGACGATCTGCATCGGCTCCGTTTCGGTTCGGTACTTCCCTGTGGCAATCTCCTGCAGGCCACTTCCGTGGACAAACAATGCCCTGTGCCAGCCGAAGAGCCTCTCTTTGGTCAACGGCGCGACATTGGTCTTGGCGTCGAGGATTACTTCGATGAGCGCATCGCTTTGGCGTGTGTAGCCATAGTCGTCTTCAATCCCCAGTTTCAAAAGCTTGTTGATGGATGAACGCACCGAGGAACGCTGCAATATCTCACCTTCGATGGCCGATGTCGATACCGCCTCATCCATCAACACATCGAGCACCAACGCACCATAGCTCTCCGCGCCCAGTATCTCCCCAGGCATTTTTAGTTGCCCAAACTTGTAATGAAGGCTGTCTGTCGCTACCTTGTCATATACAAAGTGCGGAAAGGCTTCGCCTTCCCAGATCCACTTTTTCTCTTCGTGATACATTTTCATGATGTAATTGTATCATTTTTTGATATATTTTTTGGGAGTGATATGCGACCGATTGGAGTGCGATGCGAGAATCTTTCTATCTCCGTATATCCTGAGACTGCGTAAGAACTTTCTTTCCTCCACTTTTGGAGCTTGGACTTTAGTCCAGGAGCCCTATGAAATGGGACACCATTTGCGGGACTAAAGTCCCTGCTCCTGAAAGATGGCAACTCTTTCGCACCCTCTCCC
>CAZYUW010000044.1:0-8578 GCA_964650685.1 uncultured Nitratifractor sp. | reverse complement strand
AACGGTACCACCTATCAGCCAGGCAGCACAGCCAACCTGATCGAAGGGGATCTGACGATCAACAGTGACGGCAGCTACGCCTTCACACCCGCGTCCAACTATCACGGCAGTGTACCGCAGGCGACCTACACGATCGTAGACGACAACGATTCAAGCGATACCGATACCTCCACACTGGATATCACAGTCGACGGAGTGACCGATCCGCTCACTGACGGCAACGAAAGTGTCTCCACCAACGAAGATACTGCCATCAGCGGTGATCTCTTCAACAATCTCACTGACACAGACAGCAACAGCCACTCCATCACCCAGTTCGTCGTGAACGGTACCACCTATCAGCCAGGCCAGACAGCCAACCTGACCGAAGGGGATCTGACGATCAACAGTGACGGCAGCTACACCTTCACACCCGCGCCCAACTATCACGGCAGTGTACCGCAGGCGACCTACACGATCGTAGACGACAACGATCCAAACGATACCGATACCTCCACGCTGGATATCACAGTCGTTGCGGTGGCTGATGCGCCAAATCTGACGATAACACCAAACGAGTTTACGATAATGCTTGATGGTGAAAATGGACTTATAAATAGCGGAGGCAATACTGATCCTTGGAATAATAATGTTCCACAGGATGAGTTGGATGGCGATAGTGGAATAAATGGTCCTGAATGGTATACAAATAATACTCAGCAAGAAGCGGAAATAGGGAGAGAGGATCTTTACCTGCAAAACAGTAATTCATCAAATTATATTTTTGAGTTGGAAAATGATACAAACAACGGTGGAAACCAGCTTTGGACCGAATTGACCAATCCTCGTCAAGGTGAATGGTATCATCTCGAGTTTGACTATTCTATGCGTTATGGTCAAGATAATCATGTTAGGACGCTTACGCATACCGACAGTATGGTTGATATTTATTTTGGTGGGCATAAAATTGGCACACTTGATGACACTAGCGGAGATAAAGATTTTGAACACTACACATATGATTTTTATCTGGATATAAGTGACAGTAATTTGGCAAACAATCATCCAAAACTAGAGTTTGTAATCAATAGCAGCAACCCAGATGATAGTTATGGTGCTGATTTTGATAATATCCATTTCGATTTATTGTCCGCCACCGGTGAAGCCGGAAAAGATATTCGTTTGCCAGATATTTCGGCATCGTTAAATGATACAGATGGTTCAGAGTCATTAAAAATAGAAATAGCCGATATTGAAGCTGGCGCTACAATTAGTGATGGAACAAATAGTTTTACCGCTACTTCTGGTAGCACGACAGTAGATGTGACAAATTGGAATCTAAATACGCTCTATTATTCGACAAACACCAGTGGTCCCAGAACCGATACACTTACTATTCAAGCAATTGCAACCGAGGGAAGCAATGGTGATACTGCTGTAACAAGCCAAAATCTAGATGTAACGATCCTGGCCGATACACCTGTAAATCATCTTACTAATTCAGGTGTAGTTATCGACGGCATCGTCGAAGGTCTCTACTACGAGACCAGCAGTGGCCTGAGCGGTTTTACCGATGGGGAGGGGGCTTTTGATTATCTCTCTGGAGATATAGTGACATTCAAGATAGGCAATCTGGTCGTCGGTCGAATCGATACCGACTCCATAGATGACGGTATGGTGTTTTTGCAGGATCTCGCCGGTACGGAGCGCAGCGATATGAGTGACGAATATGTAGAAAATATGGCGGTACTCCTGCAGTCTCTGGATGATAACATGCATGCCGACGAAAACGATCCCATCGTTATCACTCCCCAGATGCACGACTATTTTATAGATATTCATGACGATTTGGCTTCCATGAGCGAAGAGGATGTAGCTACTCTGATAGCAGATATTGGCAGAGAAGCCATCAGTGAAGATGTGGCGATGGATCATGTCGAGGATATGATGGAGTACTACAACGGTCTGCATGAACCGCATGTGGAGATATCTATCGACAATGGAACGATCAAAGGAAGCTATCACGCCGAAGATGGATATCCAAGCGTAATAGTCAAAGATAGTGATGGAAACAGAGTGGAAGGAGAACTCCACGCCCAGGATGGTCAGTGGAGTTTCGAGTTTGCCGGAGAAGTAAGTGAAGGCGACTATACCGTAACCGCTATTATTCGGGATACCTTAGGTAGGCTTTCGGTAGAGACCAGATCGCTGAGCGTAGAGATCGATACCCAGAGCGACTCTGTGCATGTAGTGGACAACGGTCTGATAGAGATGACGATGATAGACAATCTATCGATGGACGGAAAATCAGAGAGTCCAGAGAGCGATATAGATCTCTCAGGGGTATTGGTGGATATGGGAGTACTCAATGCTTCCGGTTCCAATGATCTGGGACTGGATAGCGGAGACTCGGAGGGCTCATCCTCACCGGATATATCCACGGAAGTCATAGAGAGAGACGCTTATGGCCACGCGATAGACGAGACTGTAACAGTCAGCGTGGATGATGATTCGAATGTACCGATGATATAAGACCATATATGTTCCTCTTTTGTGGAGGAGATTTTATATGCTTGCCTGCTCTTGTGATAGCTACCCGTGCTCGGAAACACAAGATCGTGTTTTCGTACGGGTTTATATCACATGTATGTCTTGATCGATTAGCAGTATTACACTTGGATCGTTACTATTCGCATATGAGTCGTAGGTCGTGCTTGAAACAGTACGCGTAAATGTATTGTCCAGATCTATGGTGTTGCTACTGTCGCCATCGATGATGAGATCGTTGTTGCTGTCGGTCATGGTCAAGACATCTTCGAGATGCAACTCTCTACTGAAACCCGCGCCGCTTCCCAGGTCGATACGCTCGATATTGGAGATATCTCCGACATTGCTCAGATCGATACTTTCGTTCTGAGCGATCAGAAGCGTATCGTTATCGTTTACACTCTCTCCTCCTTCGTATACGAGTGTGTCACTATTGTAAACGAGTGTGTCGCTGCCGGATGTTCCCTGCGCTCCAATATTATGCAATAGATCGATCTCCTGTTGATCCAATGCCGTATTGTATAGACGAAACTCCTCTATCTGTCCGTCGAAAGTTTGCGAGCCATTGTAATAACTGCCGATATGGGCATTAGCATGTTCGTAAATCGCTCCTCCGGTGCCGCTGTCTTCCAGATTCCCATCGAGGTAGATTTTGAAACCTGTTGGATCCAGGCTGTGAAGCGGATCGTTGTCTGGTCCTTTTGTAGTGATAACCACATGATGCCATTCGCCGTCGGCGACATCAATACCGGTATCGAGAATGGTTGGATTACTGCTGTCCCAGTTGTTTTCGGATGAGGGGTCGTTATATCCTTTGGCTTTCAGAATACCGTTTTCGGTATAGATCTGCAGGCTGCGCGCCCCCCCGCCTTCGGCAAATATAAACTGAGTGCCACTGCCGTTATCGGTTTTGAACCACATCGATATACTACGCTGCGCATGTGTGCCGTTATTGATATCGGCGGAGTCGGCAAAATCGACATAATCTCCATTGCCATCAAGCGTAAGCACTCCGCCTGAAGTTGTGGCATTGTCATGTAGGCGACCGTTATCATCCACCGTGCCGCCAGTAGCGTGATCGTCGACATCACCATTCATATTCAAATAGACCGTACTTCTGGCTTCGTCTGGTTCTATGGTTACATTCAGAGTCTGTGTCACCGTGGCGCCGTCATGATCGTCAACGATCACTTGCAGGGTGTATTGATAGGGGTTCTCAAGGGTGGTGATTTGAGTCGTATCGACACGGACAATTCCGTTAGAGTCGATCGAAAAGAGTCCATTGTAGTCGCTTGCCAGAGAATAGCCAAGAGTTGTGCCAGCATCTATGTCACTCGCGTCGATATCGAAAAGGTCGGTCGTGGTGTCATCATCGACAATGACGATCGAAGTGCCGCCCCTTGGCCCCAGATAGTCCAAAGCGCCGTTTATCGTAGCGGATGAAGCATCGTTCCATGAGATAAGATCGTGAATCGTTCCTGAAAACTCTCCGCCATCTCCGGAGATATTGTTCTGAGATGGATTAGCAATAGTTGGGTTGATAGTGCCCGCGATATACCCTCCTATTCCGACATCACCACTATGCCGCCCCATGACCCCCGCGCCAGTAAAAACAGTTGGGTTTTGTGTACCGTTGAGATATGCGGTAAGTGTTCCTCCGTTAGGTGCTGTAGCGTCATGCACAAGAAGGACGGAATAGTCTGTATTGGAACTAACTTGACCAAGATCTATGGTTTGCACATCCGGATTTATAGTGCTGTATCCTTCTCCCCACATCGAAGCGTAGAGATGATCTCCCAAAATGCTGATACTGTAACCGTTCCAGCCTCCACCTTGTTCGTAAATCACCTGTATGGGATCATTGGGATTGACAGCAGCCGTCGTAAAATGTACTCCGATAGTTTTCTGCTCATAACTCCCCACATTGATCGATACGCTATCTTGAGTGCTATAGACACCATTTATAGAAGTAGTATTTAGATTGTGCCCATGACCAGATAGATCACTTGTTCCCTGATCCAGATCGTACCAAAAGACCAAACCTTTTCCGGGGGGTTGCAGTGGAGTGACATCATTGATTACCGGCGCGTCGTTGACACCCGTGATCGTAAATACGAGTTCCGCGGTGTCCGTGCCGCCATTGCCGTCACTGACGGTATAGGTGAAGGTCTCCATCGCTGTAACTCCCGCCCCCAGTGCATCGGCCGCGGCCTGATCCGCACTGTAGCTGTAGCTGCCATCTCCGTTTAGCGTCAAAGTCCCGTATGTTCCCGTCAAAGGATTGCCTACGGTACCGCTGGTACCCGTACCGCTTTCGCTTCCTGTACGGATCGCGCTGACGCTGAGAGGATCGCCATCTATATCGCTGTCGTTGCCAAGTACGCCCGGAGCTGCTCCCGTAACGGTGGCATCCTCGTTTACGCTGTCGCTGTCGTTTGTAGCGACGGGCGCGTTATTCACGGATGGAGTGAAATCTCTCTTTATAGTACCACCACCTGAAAAAATATCTATCGTATCCTGATTCTCATCGTTCCAATCAATTTCACCAATAACTCTAGCGTTGATATTTACTTCGTTTGCTTTAAGTATTTCGGTGATTATTCCGCTTTTTGGGTCGTAATGACTTTTAACCGCGCTGTTGATATTTACTTCATCGCCGGAAAGATGATCAATAGTGTCCACAGAGGTGGTACTTTGTGTTTTTTTGTGTTCATCTTTATCTGTATTTTCATTCTCCACTCTCTTGTGATCGTAATCAGTTTCTCCGTGAGATATTTCCCTATTGTCGTGACTTAACTCATCTTTCTCTTCGGATATCGATAAGATATAATTTTCGGAGTCGTTTTTTTTCATCGCGATCAAAAATCTATTTATCGCCTCACTCCATTTAAACTTTTTCGTCTCCATTGATGACTCCTTATGCCCACTCCTTTTTCCTTAGTAGAAACTCCTTTTTTCTCCAGCTACACTTTATTATATCACAATTAGCAACAGACTTTTTTCGCAAGAAATCATTCGTGTGACGAGAAGCTATCGATATATTAACAAAATAATCAAATTATGGAGTACTGTAAAAGGTGTTAATTTTTGAAAAAAAAGATTAAAGCAGTTATAATAGTTTACAGGACAGAGTGTTTCACGCGCCAGACGCGGGCTTAAAAATATGAGAAATAAGGAAGAGGAAGGCCGGGCGTAAAATTTTTTGTATGTTTCACTCTATCCGGCGGAGAGAGCAAATGAAGCAAAACCCAGACAAGAGCGCAGACAGCAGCTGCCGTCACGGTACCTGGTGAATGTCCGCGTCATCAAAAAGGCATAAAATCGAGCCAAATGGTATTTTCCCAAAAAGAAGCAAAATGAGATCGGTATTGCCTGTATTTAAAATTATTTTATGTTTTTTTATGCTCTTTGTGTTTGTCGGCGCGGAGATATCGCAAAGGAGTATAGACGACATAGAAAAAAAATACGGAATATTTGCCGCGAATAGATTTAGATACTATAATAAACTATTGCGATCTTGTCGAGATAAAAACAGTTCTTTTATACTTAAAAGCGTAAACGATTTCTGGAATATAATGAAGTATAAAAGTGATCTAAAAATATGGAAAAAAAAAGACTATTGGGCGACACCATATGAGATGCTTTTGGCTGGTGCCGGGGATTGTGAGGATTATGTAATAGCCAAATACTATACATTGAGAAAACTCGGTATAGATCCTGTAAAACTCTATTTCGTTTTCGCAAAAATAAAAAACCAGAAAAGAACCCATATGGTTTTGGCTTATTGCCCATCGGTATTTGATGAACCTGTGATATTGGACAATATAAATAATCATATATTGGCTGTTTCGAAGCGAAAAGACCTCACACCGATTTATTATTTCAATAGTAAAATATTGATGCGTTTCTGGAAATACAAGGAGAAAAAGAGAATTGAAGCAAAAAAGATAAAACTAAAATGGAAAAGTCTGAAAAGAAGAGTAATAATAAACCCTTTGCAGTGATATATCGGGTTTGGATATAGCTGAAGAGTGCTTGTTTCGAAAGAGCGGAACTCTTTCGAAACAGTTGTTAAAGCGGTGTTACATTTTCGGCCTGAGGACCCTTCATGCCTTCACCGATCTCGAAAGTGACTTTCTGACCTTCGTACAGTGAGACGCGACCACCTTCAGGGTTGTTGACCTGGCGAAAGTGTACAAACACATCGTTGCCACCGTTGTCCTGCTGGATAAATCCGTAACCTTTTTCGTCGTTGAACCATTTTACCGTACCGTGCATCAATTCTGCCATGATGTATACCTTTTGTTTTGGATTGTTTTACACTCTGATCAAGTGGAATCAAAATTTGGGAGAGTCTTTCGGGTCTAGCGGAGTAACACTCGTAACACACCAAAGATGATCTCGAACCTCATCTTTCTTCACTGAGCATTATAGCCGTATTGAATAAGGAAAGCAAGTCTTTTTTCAGTTGAATCCAGAATTTGGTGAATTTATCGTGTTGCAACCGGAACGAAAGACTCTGTGCGACCCTTGTATGACGCGTACAGTTCGCCAGTATCGTAACCACAAAATGTTTTGCTTTTGATCAGCCTGAGAGACTGGGGTTGTATATGAATAGGCTCTATCGATCCGGTATGCGATTTGAGTGTAAGTGGATAGAGGCTGGTGTTGAGGATCCAGAAGTCGCTTTTGTCCGGATCCCGGAGAAGCTCTTCGCCTACTCCCCGTCTGTTTGAGCTGGCTGTTCCTTCGAGCAAAAAGACATCGTCATAGAAACTATCGTCGAAATCCGAAGGGAGCAGGTCGCCTCTGGAGTTTCTGGATACGAAAGCAACGATATCGATACCGTCGGAAGTATTTTTGTTGATCATGGAGTAGAGTTTTTGTTTGTCGCGTATTTTTTCCATTCCGTCGAAACGATGATAGGCGTCAATGTGGCCATTCATTATCGCTCTTTCGAGCAGATCGAATTTTTCGTATTCGCGCGCTATTTTTTTCTCTTTGATATATATGGAGAGCTTTTCTCCTATCTCTCTGCTTTTTCTGGATATCGTATCGTTGAGCAGTGGATCGATATATTTGCGCATAACCGCTCCCGCGCGAAAAAATATTTTCGAAAACAGTTCCGCGGTTTTGTTTATGGCTATATTGATGGGGTGGCGGGGTCCGAATCTTTTCTCGAGCCACCTGAACAGCCAGCTGAACGCGAAAACTTCCAGTATCGGTGTGATCCAAGAGTGGGTAAGCCATCCTGCTATCTGTCCCAGTACCATCAGTACTGTTTTGGATATCGCTAAGACGACTATCTTTATCTCGGTAAAAAGAACCATGTTCACGAAATACCCACTGCTGTACAAAAGTCCGAAGAGCAAGGCGAAAAAGAGAGAGCCGATCATCGTGTTTTTGATTTTCGATTTTTTATCGAGTCCCAGATAGTACCCTTTGGCCTCTTTGATGCTTTTCGAGATATTGTCGATGATATTTTTTTTGACCCACCTGGAGAGTACATTGTCCAGCAACCATCTTTTCAGCAGCAACAGAGTGCCCTGAAGCAGTGTGAGACTCTTGAAATAGGCCAGCAGTTTCAGTTAGGAGAGTACACCAACATGGTATCCACCTAAAGTACCAGAAGGTACTCAAGCAGGTAGGTATAATTTATCCAAGACTTCCAAATCATAAAAAGGATAAAAACCATGTTGGCAAGTGACATTCTAACATATCGGGATTTCTTAAAAGACTCCGCAGAGCCTGCAAGCTTGAGACTGGCCATGATCAAGAGATACAAAGAGATAAAGAGTATATCCCAGGTAGCCAGAGAGTTCAACACCACAAGAGTAACAGTGCGCAAATGGATCAAGCGTTTCAGCGAAAGTGTCGTCGGATCTTTGAAGAATCTCTCCAGAGCTCCTTTTGAGACCTTTCAGGCAGATGGATCAAGAAACAGAAGAGTTGCTGGTTGAGTTTAAAGGCTTCGTAGGAGAATTTGGATAGATTTTTTTAGAGGTGAAATTGCACTATGGATTTAAATTCAGGGTTCAATGCTTTCATTAGG
>CAZYUW010000043.1:0-5183 GCA_964650685.1 uncultured Nitratifractor sp. | reverse complement strand
GTGGATTATATGAATGCCTCTCTCTGACAAAAGAGGAGCCATGGATAGAGCCAGGGAGTTTATAGACCTCGCGCCCTGGGAGCCTCCCAGGAAAATAACAGTTTGTATCTTCTTTCTGATACGGGCATTTTCGAAAAAACGATTCGATACCGGATAGGGCATTATTGGATCACCATTCTCATAGGAGGATATGAAAGCTTTTGCGTAAGTCCTCATTATTTGATTCAATGAACCGGAAACCGCGTTTTGCTCATGTATGATCAGTGGGATTCTCATAATGCGCGCCGCGAAGGAGGCCGGAGCAGCAGAATACCCACCTACGGAAAACACAAGCGCAACATTATGTTTTTTAAGCAGATATATAGCTTTGAAAAAAGCCCTTAGAGTCATGAGCAAGGAGTGAAGCTTGCCAATAAAACCTCTGTTTACCACGCCCCTGGTGTCGAGAAAATATTTTTCCAAAAAATCGCTGTCCCTCTCGAACCACAATCTATCCTGCCCGCTTCTGGAACCTATATAGATCATCTCCGCGGCACGGATCTCCTCCTTGACGGCTCTTATGATAGCCAGATGGCCTCCCGTACCTCCACCTGTCATAGCTATGGTGTGTTTCAACTGTCGGCCTTTTTCGAGATCATCAAAACCATTCCTATCGCTATCGAACCGGCGATTATCTGCGAACCTCCATAGCTCAGAAGAGGAACGGCAATACCTTTGATCGGAGTGATTCCGGAAATCCCGTAACTGTTGACGATAAAAGCAAAAAGTATCAGCTGGGCTATCCCCACACAAAATAGATAATAAGATGAATCGTTCAATCTCGACGCTACCTGAAGTATCCTGTAAACGATATAGAGCATCAGCATCGATACCGTTAAAAGCGAAAGATACCCAAGCTCTTCACTCAATCCCGATAGAATGAAATCGGTATGCACCTCGCTGAGATATCCAAGTTTGAACTGTCCGTTTCCAAGTCCCTGACCAAAAAATCCTCCATTATGTATAGCGTTGAGAGAGTTGGATATCTGATAAGGTTCGTTCGCCTCCGGTACCCTTATTTTCTCGACGATACCTTCTGGAAAAAAGCTGAGAAAGTTATCCTGTACGGTCGACCACCAGCTCTTTATTCTCTGCATCCTGTGAGGCGCAATCAAAACGAGTACGACAAAAGATATGAAGCCTATCAATATAAACAGAAAAAAGAGTTTCATTGAACGGCCGGCGATTACAAGTAAAACTATCAGTGTCATCGCCAAAACAACAGTTTGCCCCAGATCCTTTTGAAATATCGCTATCAGAACTACCGCGAGAACAAAAAGAAGCAGGTAGGGTAAAAGAATTCTGATCTCTTTTTCCAAAGAGAGTTTACCATGATGCACGATCTTTCTGGAAAAACTCCACGAAACGAAAAATACGAATCCAATCTTGAAAAACTCCACTGGAGCCAATGAAACAGGACCAAGACGAATCCATCTCTTCGCCCCGAGTATAGTTTTTACCATGCTCTCCGGCAAAAAAGGCATAGCTATCATCACGCCAAGTGAAAAAACAAAAAGCGCGAACCCTATCGGAACAAACCACTTTCCCGGATCGAGCCAGCTCATTGAAACCATAATAAATATTCCCAGCAATACGGCTATAATCTGGCGAATCAGAAAATGAAAATCTCCATAACCGTAATATCTGACGGAAAAGGTGGACAAAGAGTATGTCAAAACGAGAGAAATGGTGAATATTGTTACAACTGTAATAAAAAGTGCCCTGTCCGCCATTATCCACCTGTTTTTTTTATTAAATAGTATCAATTGCAAGAATTATAGTCAATCTGAAGATAGATTTTACTAAAATATGAAAATTTTTCAGTAAAAACGGAATAAAAATGCAAAACCAACATCTTCTCAGCAAGCGCAGTATAAAATTACTGACGCTATTCGTGCTAATGGTATTGCTCGTTTTTATTTTCTTGAGTTCGGCTTTCAGAACCGCGCTTTCCGACCGCAAAATGCCACCGAAATATTCGACTGTGTACGACAGGGCTCTCAGGGGTTCGATAGTTTCAAAAGACAAATACACACTCAGCAGATCCAACAAGACATACGAAGCCATCATATACGCGCAAAGTATCGTTCCTGAAAAAAAGAGTCTTTTTGTAAAACTTTTCAGTATATACAGCAAAATACCCGAAAAAAATATAGAGAAAACCTTTTACACAAAAAATGGAGAAAAGAAAGAAGGATATATAACATTGTCCAGAACCATAGATGCCTCTACGGCCATTCATTTAAAAACGCTATCTTCAAAGCTGAGAAAACTTGGTGTATTCAGATCGATAAAAAACAGAAAAGGGGTAGATATACTCTATGGACTCGATATAGTCGAAAGTGGGGAAAAAAGAGAGTTTCCTCTTGGAAAAACTCTCACTCCGGTATTGGGATACATTCATAACACATACACAGGACGCTATAGTAAAGTCAGAGGCATCAAAGGTCTGGAAAAAGAGTATGAAAAATATCTGTCCAGCATTGCCGACGGAATCGTTAAGGGAAAAAGAGATGCCATAGGAGCTATTATAAGAAGCAAATCCAGTATCAGAAGAAAACGCAAAGACGGTTACAGTATCCATCTGAACATTCCGCTTAAATTGCAAGCCCACATAGAAAATATATTGGACAGAATGAAAAAAGATACCGATGCCGAGGAGATTATCGCTGCCGTTATGAATAGCTCAAACGGCAAAATATTGGCACTCGCGAGCTCGAATAGATACGATCCGGCCAATATTTCACAGGATGATATACCGAAACTCGACGCAAAATTTACCGAATATCCCTACGAACCTGGCTCAGTTCTTAAACCTGTAACTCTCTCCATCGCGATGGACAACAAAAAGGTCAAACCCGATACTGTTTTCAATATATACAATGGCAAACTCAAAATAAGCGATAGATTTACGATAACCGATGATGAACCTTATGATTTCCTGACGGCAACAGACATCATTGTGCACTCGTCCAATGTCGGAATATCACAAATATCCTGGAGGTTGACGGGCAAGGAACTTCATGACGGATTGGCCAGATTCGGTTTTGGCAAAGCTTCCGGTATGGATCTTCCCAGAGATCTGAGCGGGAAAACCAGAAGCTCCAAAGAGCTAGAAAACAAAGTCAACAAAGCAACGCAGGCGTATGGATATGGTATGACAGCCACTTTCGCGCAACTGCTCAAAGCCTATAGCGCATTCAACAATGGAGGGATCGTTGTAACTCCTCGTATAGTAGACTATATCGAATCAAGTGACGGCAGAAAATTCCTAAGGAAAAACAATAAAACCGCTCCAGTAAGGGCGATAAGTCCGGAAGTGGCCAGGAACATGAAAAGAATACTCGAGAGTGTCGTAAAAAGAGGAACGGGTTCCGCGACACGATATGCCGGCCTGGATATTGGCGGAAAAACCGGAACCGCGCACATAGCTGAAAGTGGAGACTACACCGACAGGTACAATAGTTCGTTTTTTGGATTTGCCAACGACAGAAAAGGACACCATTACACAATAGGGGTGCTGGTCATAGAGGCCAAAAAATATCATAAATATTTCGCCTCAAAATCCGCCGTTCCCACATTTAAGGCCATAATCAACACACTGGTTGAAATGAACTATCTCAAACCTGAGCTCAGTCCTACGCAACAAAAAAGTATAGAAGAGATAGAAAAAAGACGCAGGGAAAACGCGAAGAAGAGACAGATCGAGAGAACTCGTCGCATAAAAGCTCTCTTGAGAAACCAAAGAGAACTTATGAGAAAAAAGGCTGCGGAACAGAGAAGAAAACGAAAAGCAAAAACAACTCCACAGTTTTATAAAACCGAACCCGACATACATCGAACTTCTCCGGCCAAAACTACAGACGACTATCCGGATATGTTTTGATTATAGAAACGACTAAAGTGTACTAGCCAACACTTGATCTGACACTCTACAATTTCTCCGGAATTTTAGTGTTAGATGGCTATGCGGCTACCACCTCAGACTCCTTGGGATTATAATCTATCATCTTGACTTGTGTAAGATGCTTGTGTTTTTCAAAGCACTCCATGGGAGTCATACCCTCACAATTCTTACCCTGATGGGTACATTCATAATTATAGTGTTTCAACCATTCATCCAAATCATTTTGTAACTCCTCTATCGAATGATAAATTTTCTTTCTGAAAGCCACTGCATAAAACTCCTGCTGTACGGTTTTATGGAAGCGTTCACATATACCGTTTGTCTGTGGTGATTTTGCTTTGGTAAAGGTATGTTCGATATCTTCAATACTCAAATAAAGTTCATACTCGTGATGCTCTCTGCTGCCTTTGTATTCCGTTCCTCTAT
This sequence comes from uncultured Nitratifractor sp., assembly GCA_964650685.1. Lineage (GTDB taxonomy): Bacteria > Campylobacterota > Campylobacteria > Campylobacterales > Sulfurovaceae > Nitratifractor. Next base: position 811 of record CAZYUW010000043.1, on the reverse strand, counting down.
CGGTAAGTATGCGAAGAAGTTTCACATCTTGGGCTTCGTAAAAAGGCAGTACCAAGTCATTGAGCAAATCAGCCGCCACCAAAGCGTTTACAGCTTACAAAATACAACCTTGGAGAATGTATCGATATAGGTTTGCTGATAGATTCTGCCTACTCCTTTGACATTACCGACATAGTAAGTATCCTGACTGCCAAGATATCCTGGAAAGAGTGTTTCGATCTCTCCATGAGCTATCTTTTCCTCTTTGGCTTTTTTCAGGGCTTGTACTTGTGCTTCCGTGAGTATAAGATTCTTTTTGGCAACTTTTTCTTCCAATGCTTTGAGACGAAGTTTCATTGTCTGAAGATTATGTCGCAGCCAAATATTGCGTACACCACAGGGAGAACCCAGCTTTTTGAGTTCATTATTGGCACGAACCTGTCCATAGGCAGGATATTCGATAGCAAAAGCCACTACAATCTTCTACCTCTTTGGGAACACGGTTTTTTATATTTGGCTGTTTACGGGATACTTCCTGCAAACCCTCTTCACCATACTCTTCATACAGCTTCTAGAAACGATAAAAACTGTCTCTACTGTAACCATCCGAGGAACAGGGTGACGACAATCCCGCAGGCATCAGCCGAGGACAAATACTTTACAAGTTCTTGATACATTTACAAGCTCTTTGGCAAGATTGAGCAATCCTAACTTGTTTTTGATGATTTTTTCTTGTGTATGTAGATTTATTGCCTCTCCTAAACAATTTGCTTAGGAGAAATCGTAGTATAGTTGGTTTAACCAATTGTCAGATTATGTTGTGACTAGTTCA
>CAZYUW010000042.1:0-20581 GCA_964650685.1 uncultured Nitratifractor sp. | reverse complement strand
CGAGAGCGTACGGCAGCAGGCCACGGAGAAGGGTTTTATATTCAGATAGAGAGACGGATCGATTTTTTTCTCCGATCCGCGTCTGGAGTCGCGCTTCGCAAAAATCAATTACAAACTGTGCCAGCGACTCCATTATGAGCGCGCCTTCGATTGTCGGTATGAGTGATCGGTTATAGAACTTTACGCGCGCCGTTTGGAGTCGATCGTCACAGATGCCTTCGATATGGACGACAGGTACTCGCGTGTAGTGGAGGTCGTAAATTTCATGTAGCATTTCCGTTTCGATCCGATTCCCTGTATAGTGAGCCTGGGACCATTCGAAGTGGAATGTGGCGCATGAATCTGGTTAAACTTCTTTTCAATTTGCGTTCGATATAATTCCGTCACTTCCGATAGGGGCCCTTAGCTCAGCTGGGAGAGCGCTTCGCTGGCAGCGAAGAGGTCACCGGTTCGATCCCGGTAGGGTCCACCATCCAGATATGGCTTTCAAAAGATAGAGATATCTCCAAAAGACTAATAATATATAACTTGACAACTTGGCAGATGTGCGGATTCAAATCTCACCAGTATCTAAAACTTTCCGTTTTTATAGCAACTATCACGCCGTGTCTCGCATCGCTGGAGGCACCTTTCGTCTCCGTCGCCACACTCCGCGTAGCACGCCCGAGCCATAGCGTCGCACTCTCTGCCGCCGAGGTGTCCGTATGATGAACGAGTATCCTTTTTCTTTCGGGTTTTCTGTGAATCGTGTAGGCAGATATTGTGGTTTAGTTCTCTGATCACGGGGTCGAAACGCCACTTCTGATCCTGCGGATAGATCAGTATGTACAATCTCAGTAGAGCCCCCTGCTTGCAGGCCTTTTGATAGAGTATCGTTCCGTCCTCGGGATCGGTGGCCGAGATGACGAACCAGTCGTCCTTGAAACGCTCATAGACTATATCGTTGTGTTTGACGAGAGAGCGGCGCATTTTACGGTAGATTTCCCCGAGAGATGCCCTTTGGGGCTCGACGATGACGATCAGTTTGCTTCGACCATCCGCTCCCTGGTAAATCTTTCCGCTTTTGCCGTAAGGTTTCGGCGCGTGAAATGTCATTGGGGGAAGCGATATGTGTACCCCGTAGCGCGCATTGTCATAATGCCGCGCCCATTCGCTTCCCATGCTTGCCGATATGAATATCAACCACCATAGAACATACCGTTTCATCGTCTTTCCTTCCGGATATTTCGATAACCCCAAAGTTTCCGATCCCAGATATTTTCTATCTCAGTCGCTTAAAAATCAATAAACATACACAATTACAATCGAAACTCATATAGACCGCTTAGCGACAGCGATCCGCTTTTGTTTTCAGTTGTCGCATCCATCCCAATCCTCCAGCTTCTCTTCGCCTTCATCGTCAGGAAGTTCCAACGCCGGTATCTGCTCCAGGGCTCCGTGCCCGGCGATGCCGTGTAGAGAGCCGTACATTTCGGTGGTGTTGAGCAAAACTCTCTCTATCAGTTTCTGGCGCCTTTTCCAGGAGGCAGTGAGCGAACGCTTCTCTTTGTCCAGTTCCGCCTGCATCTGCATGAAGCCGTCCACTATGGCTTTTAGCTGCATCTGAAATTCGTTGCCTGTCAGATAGTTGTACAGCAGCGTCATCTTGTCCGTTTTGTTCTCCTCCCTGAGTGTGCTCATATGCACTCTTATGAGACTCTCTCTCAGGAGTGTCACCGAGCCCTTGAACTCTTCCAGCGAACAGACCCATATGCCGTCGACGAAACCCATTCTCTCCATGCCGGATGGATATACCGAGCTGACGATAACTCCGATATCGGCTCCCACTTTGAGCATATCCTGTTTCAGCTTGGGTATCCATGAATCGCTCCAGGCTTTTGTGTTTTTGGATTCGTAGCATATCGTTCCGCAATTGGGCATGTCTCTGGTGTTGACTCTCTGGATGCAGTCGGCTCCGAAGGCCCCTTTTTTGATCTCTTCGACGGTATCGAACGGAAACCTGGAGGCTATCCACTCTTCGATCGCCGTCTCCATACTCTCTCCCTGTATCTGCATAGAGCCCTGTTCGGCCTTTCTTCTGGCGGCTTCTATGTCCCGTTTCATCTGTGCTATCTGCTCGTCTTTGGCTCTGAGTTTCAGGGTTGTCTCTTCGTCCAACGCTTTTTTGAGTTTCTCTTTTTCCTCTGTCAACCTTCTATTCAGCTCAGCCTCTGCATCCGCTTTCGCTTTCAGCTCCAGATCCAGTCGTTCTCTTTTGAGCCTCTCTATCTCTATCTTCGCCATTTCGAGTTCCCGCAGCTTTCCTGATTTTTCGTCAAGCTCCTTCTTGAGGCTCTCCATGGCTTCACGCTGCTCCGCCTCTATTCTGCCCCGGATCTGCTCTCGAAGTTTTCGTCTCTCTTTCTCCAGTCTCTCTTCGGTACGCTCTTCGACGGCCTTTTGGAGACTCTTCTGGAAACGCTTCTCTTTGTCGGCCAGATCCTCTTTCAGCTCTTCGAGCCTCTTGAGCTCCTTTTTGTATCTGGCCTCCTGTTTTCGCGCCTCCTCCTGCAGTTTGGCTTTCGCCTGCTGCTCCAGTCTGGTGTAGAGACTCTCCCCTATATCTATTTCAGTTCCGCAGTTTGGGCATATTACAGTCGTTTTCATATCCAGCCTTTCAACCCGAAATATCTCTACGCAAATTGTAGCATCAATTCATGGACCAAAAAGATTCCGATGCTACAAAAGTAGCAAATCTGAGGAGTCGATATTGGGTAGGATACTGCTGGAAATATAAAACAGTTCAATGTAAAAGGAGGCGCAGATGTTGATAACACGATACGATCCGTTCAAAGAGTTCGAAGATCTGAGAGAGGGTTTACAGTACCTCAATCGGGTATTTGGAAAACTTGGAAGAACAGAAGAGAGGATGGATGTCGATTTCGTTCCGGCCGTGAACACGAGAGAAGGCGATGACGCCTACTATGTAGAGGTGGATCTGCCGGGAGTCGATAAAAAAGATATCTCCATCAATATCAACGACAATATTTTGAGTATCTCCGGTAAACGGGAGATCGAAGAGGAGAGAAAAGAGGACGATTTCTATCGCGTGGAGAGTGCGTACGGTGAATTCGAACGCAGTTTCACACTCCCCGAAGGAGTGGATATAGAAGCCATAGAGGCCGAATCCAAAGATGGAGTGTTGACCATCAAGATTCCCAAGGCGCAGGTGGTCGACACTGCTCCCAAAAAGATCGAGATCAAATAAGGAGGTGCGATATGAGCGAGAAAAGAAAAAACGAACTCGAAACTGTCGAACAAAAAATAGAGCAGGGTGTAGCCCACACAGCCAAAAAGCTCAAGGACGCTCTAAGCAATGTGGCGAGCCACCTTCCTCTTTCCAATCTGAGCAGAAACAGAAAGAAGGATACCTACACCATCGAGATAGATCTGCCCGGAGTCAAGAAAGAGGATATCAATGTGAGCGTCGAAGAGGATCATCTCGTTGTGACCGCGGAGAGAAAGATGTCCAAAGAGGTGAAAAAAGAGGATTACTATCTGATGGAGAGCGCGTTCGGGAAATATGCCCGAAGTCTATATCTGCCAGACGACATAGATAGAGATTCCATCGACGCCAGCTACAAAAACGGCAGACTTGTCATAAAGTTCGAAAAGATTCCTTCCAAAAAGAGACGGGACATCACGGTCAAGTAGTCCCATCTCCCGTTTTGACTTCCTGTTTTTTGTTTATGGGGTGCGCAGTGACGCATCCCGTATTCTACTGTATTCCACCCGGGAATGGAGAGTGACCGATCTGGTCCGCTTTCCCTCTTTACGATACAATAGCATATCGGATATGATCGACAACGATTTACGAAGGAGTAGAATATGGGATTTCTTTTCAAGAGTTTGACGGTACTGTTGATGGCCGGCACTGTGGTATTGTCCGCTTCGTCCGCAAAAGTGCTGAATATGGAGATACAGGAGACCATCCAGAAGTTCAACAACAGGTTCAAGGGGGCCAGAGATTTTTTGAGCAGAACGGAAGGCTACCTGGTATTTCCGAATGTCTATAAGGCCGGTTTTGTCGTAGGGGGCGAGTATGGCGAAGGCGGAATGGTGATCAAAGGCAAAGTGGTGGAGTACTACAAGATGTTCTCCGCGTCGTTCGGTTTTCAGGCCGGCGCGCAGAGAAAAGCCATCATAATAGCGTTTCTCACCTCGAATGCCCTGGAGTCGTTCAGAAAGAGCGACAAATGGAAAGCGGGAGTTGATGGATCCATCGCTTTCGTGGATTGGGGAGGTGGGATCGATCTGAGTACGATAGATCTCAAGAAATCCATAGTCGCCATAGCGTTCGACCAAAGAGGTCTGATGGGAAGCCTTTCTCTGGAAGGAGCGGTATTTACGAAAGTCAGAAAGTGATTTTTGGCTCTATCGGGATCGCCTCGCTCTGTCTTCTTTGTCGAGCAGGTAGTGCATGAAGAGTATCTGGGCGAATACCGGCGCGAAGATATTCAAAAAAGGTATATAGTTGAAGCTGGCAGCCAGGAGTGCCGCCATCCATGCTCTCGCTCCCCCGAAATCGCCGTGCTCTCTGCCGAGTGCCGAAGATACATCGTAGAGTGTGGGCTCTTTGAGCAGGATAGCCCAGAGCAGCAGGGCGACTATCTGCCCGAGTATCGGAACGAATAGAGCCGGCAGGAGCAGCAGAAATAGAAGCACGAAAATTGCGGACGCTTTGAAGGTGTAATAGAGGGATTTGTGAAATTTTCCTCTCGCTTCGATCGAGATAGAGGGGTATCTCTTTTTGGCCAGAGAGACGATTATCTTTTCGCCGAAAAGCGATGTCGCTACCGAGATCGTCAATATGACCAGCATATACCCTGCCAGCAGGGCTACCAAAACCGTTCCGGTATCCTGAAGGATGCCTATATCGCCAACATACGGGATTCTGGATACATGAGAGACCACCAGAGCTTTGAAGCTGTCCCAGAATATCCACAACACCACACTCCATATCGCGATGCTTCCAAATCCGGTTTTCAGTATGAACCCCAGGACCGCGGGGCTGCCTATATCTCTCGCGCTTTTGAGTATCGAACTAAACATAGCTGTTCTTGTATCGGACATATCTTGCCGCTGAGGCGTAAAGCTCCTCCACCTCTTTGTCGCTCAACTCTCTGACGACTTTAGCCGGCGTGCCCATTATCAGCGATCTGGGTGGAAAGTTTTTGTTCATTGTCACGAGCGAGCCAGCGCCCACAATAGACTCTCGGCCGATTACGGCGCCATCGAGGATGGTGGCGCTCATCCCTATGAGGCAGGCATCCTCTATCGTGCAGCCGTGCAGCATCACTCTATGCCCTATCGTCACATCGTCGCCGATGATCGTCGGATTTCCATCGCTTTTGTCGGCTCTGGTATAGTGGGTGACATGCAGCATGCTCAGGTCTTGTATATTGCTTCTCGCGCCTATCCGGATGCGATGAACATCCCCTCTGATCACACATCCGAACCATACCGAACTATCTACCCCAATCTCCACATCCCCTATTATCGTGGAGCCAGGAGCCACCCACGCCCCTTCAGCCAACTTTGGACTATATCCATTGTACTCCATCATGATTTTGTCTCCCGCATCGTTTTGCGCCATTTCCTCACCCCTCCTTCAAAAGTTTTTCGGCCAGCTTTTTTACATAGTCTCTGTTCTGTTTTTTGACTCGGTCGTATATCTTGTTTATGTACTTTTCCAGTAGAGCCTGGGAGTCCACTACTCTTTCGTCTTCGTCTCCTCTGTATAGAGTGTAGTCTCCATCCGCATCCAATACCCACCTCAGCCTGTTGTCGGCCAGCTGCAGGTTGAGTATCTGCTCTATTCTGTCGGCGAGACCCTTTTCGTGTATCGGTATCATCAGCTCTATGCGCCTGTCCAGATTTCTGGGCATGAGATCCGCACTGGAGATGTAACACCCCGGTGTGTCGTGGGCAAAATGGTATATCCTGGGGTGTTCGAGGTATTTGCCTATGATGGACGAGACGGTTATATTGTCGCTCAGGCCTTCGATACCGGGTTTGAGGCAGCATATGCCCCGTATGATCAGATCTATGCGGCACCCTTTGGAAGATGCTTTGTAAAGAGATTTTATTATGTCCTGATCCACGAGAGAGTTGGCCTTGAGTATGATCCGTCCCTCTTTGCCGTACTCCGCCTCTTTTTCGATAAGTCTTTGAAGTTTCGGTTTGATCTGGGCGGGAGACATATAGAGGGCTTTGAGTTTGGTGTTGGTGGAAAAGCCGGTCAAAAAGTGAAAAAATCTGGTAGCGTCGTTGTTGAGACTCTTTTTACCCGTGAAATAGCTCACATCCGTATATATTTTCGCCGTTCCCGGATTGTAGTTACCAGTGGCGAGGTGCAGGTAGCTTTTGAGTTTATCTCCCTTTTTTTTGATCACCTGAGCGATTTTGGCATGCACTTTGAGGCCGGGGATACCGTAGACGACATGGGCTCCGGCATCTTCGAGCTGTTTTGCCCATCTTAGGTTGTTCTCTTCGTCGAAGCGGGCTTTGAGTTCGACCAGTACTGTTACCTGTTTGCCGTCGCGAACCGCATCTATGAGAGATCTAACTATGGGAGATTTCGTTCCGACCCGGTAGAGTGTCATTCTGATCGCGAGGGTGTCCGGATCCGAAGCCGCTTTCTGTATGAACTGTACTACCGGCTCGAAACTTTCATATGGATGGTAGAGGATCGTATCCTGATGTTCTATGATGCTGAAGATGTCTTCTTTGTCGAAAGGAGGCAGAATTTTGGGGTTGTTGACGGGCAGCAGCAGATGGGAGAGAGAGTTTTCTCCGACGATCTGCCACAGGGCTCCGAGATTGAGAGGGATACTGGAGTAGTAGTATACATCCTCTTTGTCTACTCCAAGATGGCTTATGAGGAAATATACCAGCTCCGGGTCGGCATCCCCGGTGAGTTCCAGTCTGACCACATTTCCCTTGTTGCGTGAACGAAGCCCCTCCTCCATCATCTCCAGAAAATCGTCCGCCTCCTCCTCTTCTATTTCCAGATCGGCGTTTCTCGTGATCCTGAATGGAGTCGATCCCAGTTTTGTATAACCGGGAAATATATCCGCGATATAGTGCTCTACTACGCTCTCTATGGGTATGAACACCGTAGAGGATTTCATGAATCTCGGAAGCAGACGGGGTATTCTGACCAGTCCGTGTTTTATGTTGCCGTCTTTGTCTTTTAGCTTGACGGCTATGCCGAAACTGAGATTGTTCAGATGCGGGAAAGGGTGTGTCGCATCGACGGCTATGGGTATGATGATGGGGTATATGTGTTCGTAGAACTCCTCTTTCAGACTCTCCTGTACGCTTTTTGGCTGAGATTCAAGAGGCGCTACGGAGATGGATTCTTTGTCGAGTCCAGCAACTATCTCTCGATATAGTTTTTCGAGTCTCTTTTTCTCTTCGTGCAGATACTCTCTGATCTCTTCCAGTTGTTTCGACGGTGTCATTCTGTCGGGTCCGGTTTCGTGTATGCCTGCCTTGAGCAAAGATATGAGTCCGGCTACCCTCACCATATAGAACTCGTCTAGATTGGTGCCGTAGATTGCTATGAATTTCACTCTTTCCAGCAGAGGAAGTTCCGTCTTTTCTGCCTGGGCCAGTACTCGTGTATTGAATCTGAGCCAGGAGAGCTCCCGGTTGAAATAGTTGGATGCGCTGTCGAGGTCTATGGGCATATTTCTACTCTCCGAAGCGGCTCGATTTTCATAATTATAGCTATTTCGGCTCATAGAAAAGCGTTTCATGTCGTCTCTTTATCGTGAATAAAAGCTGCGATCGCTATAATTCGGAGTTATCCGGAAGTGGTGACCCCTAGGAGACTCGAACTCCTGTGGCCAGGATGAAAACCTGGAATCCTAACCGCTAGATGAAGGGGCCGTAGATATTTGGTAGGCGCAATTATATAGGCAAGTTGCTTATAATTTTCTTAATCTATATCTTAAACGATAAGGAGAATCGATGCTCGGAAAATCGTTGCTGTATCTGGTAACCGGAGTGACGCTTGTGTTTATTATGGGGGGCTGCTACGGCTTCGACAAAAAGAGGCTCTCCCAAGAGAGTATTTTCGTAGTATGGAAAAGTCCCGTGATGAAGTACGCCGATCAGGGTTTTTTATATCGCGATGGCGATGGTTTGAGGCTGGAGATCTATGCGAACGGGCAGGCCGTGATGAGATTGACCATAAAGGGTGACAGGATATGCAAAGGAGCGTTGTGCATGGACAAGAAGAGCTTCAATATGAGATACCTCTCACCCAACTATCCGGACAGGCTGCTCGAAAACATACTGGAGGGCAGGGAGATATTCGACTCCAGAGGCGTTCGGAGAGAAAAAGGTGTCCTTGTACAGAAGATCGCGAAAAAGGGAGCTTACGACATAGAGTACTCATCTGGTGCCGATGGTACGGTTTTTGTAGACCCACTCAACCACATAAGCATCAAAATAAAAAAGAACGGATAGCCATGAAATATGTCGGAGCGCATGTAAGTATAAGCGGCGGAGTCGAGAATGCGCCGCTCAATGCAGGACAGATAGGAGCGAAAGCGTTTGCCATGTTTACGAAAAATCAGAGACAGTGGCACGCCAAAGCTTTGAGTGAAGAGAGTATCGAGCAGTTCAAAAAAAACCTGAAAGAGGTCGCCATAGAGCCGAAGCATGTACTTCCGCACGACAGTTACCTCATAAATCTGGGACATCCCGAAGCGGAAAAACTGCAAAAGTCGAGAGAGGCTTTCGTGGACGAGATACTTCGTTGCGAAGCGCTTGGTTTGGACAGATTGAATTTCCATCCGGGAAGTCACCTTGTAAAAATAGCCAAAAACGACCCACATCGTGACGAAAAAGTGGCCGAAGCCGAAAAGGGTTGCCTCGATCTGATAGCCGCTTCTATGAATCTGGCCATAGAAGAAACACCCGATTCGAAAGTGAAGCTCGTCATAGAGAATACGGCTGGTCAGGGAAGCAACCTCGGGTATCGCTTCGAACATCTGGCCTACCTGATAGAGAGGGTCGAGGAAAAAGAGAGGGTTGGGGTATGCCTCGATACTTGTCATATGTTTACATCGGGATACGATATCAGGACACCTGAAGCATACAGGAGCACAATGAAGCTTTTCGACGAGATAGTGGGATTTGAATATCTGAGTGGCATGCACCTGAACGACTCCAAACCGCCACTGGGTTCACGCGTGGACAGACACCACTCTCTCGGAAAGGGAGAGATAGGCTGGGGGGCGTTCGAGATGATAATGAACGACCCCAGGATGGACGATATACCTCTTGTGCTGGAGACTATAGACGAATCTTTATGGCCGCAGGAGATAGAGGAGCTATACAGGCTTTCGCGAAGTGATTCCCGTGGCTGAGGGTGTGGGTTTGGCTGTAGTGACGGATGTATCGATCGATCGATTGAAGTCGACATCTAGGATGGAGGTTGATTTGGCAGGATCGGAGTGGACATGGAGTATATCGTAGATTTTCTCTCCACGAAGAAAGTGGAAAAGAGCGGGATATTCAAGGATCTCAACTGTACGGCCGAAGAGGCCGAAATATTGAGAGTGGTTGTCAGAAAGTTCGTCCAGGGGCTTGGAGAGGTGCCGGTACTGGAGCTGCTTCAGGAGATCTACGGAGAGTCTTATCGCCACTACCTTCCAAAGATACAGCTGGTGAGAAGATTGATGGATCTGGGATGGCTCGTTCCTGTCAATCTGATGGATGACAGGATACACGAGGCTGGAGAGCTTGAGATCATATCGATATCCGCGGCTCCGGCTGCCGCTCTTTTACAACTGCTGGAGAAAGGAACGATAGATATTTCGCTGCCCGAGATAGTGCCATATGGAGATCACCTGGAGTATCTGCAGGATCAGTTCGTGCTCATAGGACTGATGAGAAAGATCTCTCTTCACCGTCAAAATTTTTCCACTACAGCTTTGGGGACCGGACGCCTGTTGTCGAGACTCAAGCTCCTCAAACAGAGGATCCAGGAACGACTGAAAGTAAGCAAAGAACCCATCGTCGTGGAGAAGTTTTTCGAAGAAAAAGGGTTGAGCGACAAGGAGAGACTCATATTTCTGGCTCTGCTCAAAGAGGAGTATGGCGGAGGAGACGGTCAGCTCAGGGAGATGAATGCGCTGATAGATCTCGTAAGTAATGACGAGTACGACAAGATCAAGAACCGCTCCCTTCTCGAAGACGGTTCACGGCTCATAAGCGATAAAATAGTGGATTACGAGGAGATCATGACGATGTTCGGAGGCATCAGTCGCTCCTTTTTTCTGCACGAAACAGTGATGAGACGGATCATGCATCCCGGCAAGAAAGAGAAGAGCCCCGCCGTGGCGCTGGAAAAACTGGTAGAAGAGCAGGATATATTCGAATATATCGAACCTGACAGAGATCTGGACGATATAGTATTGCCCGGACAGACCCGTGAAGTATTGCGTCAGATCACGAGGCAGAGTGATAAAAAGGTCGCGAAGAAGCTCAGAGAGTGGGGTATCGACAGAGGAGGCATAGCGGCCCGACTGATATTCTATGGCCCTCCAGGGACAGGCAAAACGCTTACGGCGATGGGGCTGGCGAAAAGTCTGGGCAGACCTGTACTTGGACTGGATTGCTCCAGGATCCTCTCCATGTATGTGGGGGAGAGCGAAAAGAATGTCAGGAGGATATTCGACGACTACGAGGAGCTTGCTCGCAGAGCGAAGATAGAGCCGGTTTTGCTTCTGAACGAGGCCGATCAGTTCCTCGGTGGTAGAAGCTCCGGACCAGGAAGCAGCGCAGACAAGATGCACAATCAGATGCAAAACATATTTCTGGAGCGCATAGAGAGATTCAGAGGCGTACTGGTCGCGACCACGAACCTGCTCGAAAATATAGACAGGGCTTTCGCGAGACGTTTCGAGTACAAGATAGAGTTCAAGCGTCCCGACAGAAGCAGGCGTTTGCGTTTGTGGCAGATGATGCTCCCTGAGAAAGCCGACTATGAAGAGGGATTCGATATAAAAGAGCTTGCCGAATACGATCTGAGCGGAGGACAGATAGAGCTTGTCATCAGAAACACAGCGCTGAAAGTAGCCGTGCGGGAAGAGAGCATTTTCACAATCGACGATTTTCGTGAGGAGATAATCAAAGAGAGCAGAGGTAGCTTCGAAAATAGTTCTGAGATGGGATTCAGGGCTTGAGCCTGGGGATGGAGGCTCATCGAAATTTTCGATTAATTTGTTCTACTTCTGTTTTAGTGTGATTATATAGGTATAATGTCAGAGTCTCGGTCGATTCGCGAATGTTCACTCACGCTACACGATATAACCATATAAATATATAATGCTTTCTTATCGTTTTTGATCAGCTGTTTCGTTACTGTAAGTAGCAAAATACTACAATGCCTCTAAAGCGTAATGCAAACGCAGAGTTATTTAATAAAAATCTGATAATATAACATAAGATTTTCTTTTATTTCGAAATATTTGAAGAGGGGGATAGGAATGGATATTGTACTGATATACGCTACTGGAATAGGGGTTGGCGTGATCGTGTTGTACCTGCTGGGTATCAGCGTAGCGCCATACAAACCCAACGATATAAAGAACGATCACTTCGAGTGCGGGCTTCCTCCGAGCAGTGAGGTTCCTCTAAAGGCCAATTTCGGATATTTCATATTCGCGATAGCTTTCATAGTGTTCGATATGGCCGGCCTTTTTTTCAGTCTTTTCGTTTTCGCCGATTCCAAAGACGCCATGAAAATGGCGATGATCTTCGGTCTGCTGCTTTTCGTGGCAATTACAGTTTCAATGAAGGAATACAGAAATGATAAAAGTGCTTGATTTTTTCAACTACGCCAGAAGCAAATCTCCATGGATAGTACACTTCTGTAGTGGATGTTGTTCTCTGGAGATGCTCGCTGCCATGGGCCCCAGGTTCGACTGGGAGCGCTACGGATACATAATGACCCCCACCCCGAGACAGGCCGATATCATGTTCATTACCGGATTGGTGAGCAAAAAGATACTTCCGGCTCTGCTGAGAACATATATGCAGATGCCGGAGCCGAGATATGTCGTCGCACTGGGTGCGTGCGCCTATGACGGGGGCCCTTACAACGAATCGGTCTCGGTCATTAAAAACATGACCGAGATACTTCCCGCGGACATATTTATCGCGGGCTGTCCCCCCAGACCCGAAGCAATCGTGGCGGGACTGGAGGATCTCAAGGAGAAGATCAAGCGAGGTGAGCCCAGCGCGTCGAGCCAGGGCGGATTGTGGAAAGAAATGAAGTTTTAGGGGCGAAAGACGATGGAAGAGTTGAAAGATATTCTCGCTAAGTTCGAGACAGAATATATAGAAGATTACAAGAGCGCCTGGATCAAAACCAAACTGAAAAAAAGCGAAGATCTGCTTGGTGTCGTAGGAGCGCTTAAAGAGGCTGGAGTCAAGACATGTTCTACGGTTTCTCCCACCGATTTCATAGATGAAGACAAAATAGAGGTCAACTACTTTCTCGAGGATCTCTTCGGAAAAAGAAATGTATGGCTCAAAGTGGATATCCCCAGAGAGCTGGAGAGATGCGAAATAGACTCGATCACACCCCTGATGCCCAGTGCCGACTGGCATGAGCTGGAGGCGTATTCCACATTCGGGGTCAAATTCAAAAACCACCCCAATCTCAGATTTTTTCTCATCAGCAAAGATTATTACGGCAAGTTTCCTTTCAGAAAGGAGTTCGATCTCGAAGAGCACGAGAAGAATCTGATTGAGAACATAGCGGATATCACGAAAGAGTATTTCGACGAATATGAAGAGCATGAGAGGAGTTCCGGACACGAAGGGAGCGAAACGATACTGCACTGGGGTCCTACTCATCCGGCGAGCGGGCCTATCCGACTGAAAGTGACGGTCGATGGAGAGAATATAAAATCCGTCGATCTGGATATCGGATATGTCTGGAGGGCGCTGGAGGATCTGGTGGAGAGGAAAGATTTCGTCGGCGCCATAGTCGCGGTGGAGCGGGTATGCTTCATGGACAATCCCAATCCGATGATCTGCTACTCTCAGGCTGTGGAAGAGATAGCCGGCAAAGAGCTGACCCCGTTCGCCAAATATATGAGGGTCGTTCTTGGGGAAACGGGCAGAATTGCTTCACACCTCGTATCGATGGGGGGATTTTTCGGTACGATGGGACTGCATACATTCATGATGTGGTGTCTGGATATCAGAGAGTCGTTTCTGGATGTGCTTGAAGACTACAGTGGAGCCAGGATAGCAACTGCCTGTATAGAGCCTGGAGGAGTCAGGTATCCGCTCAAAGATTACAAGGCATTTTTCGAGACTATACAAAAAGCTGTCAAAAAGTTCGGTGATACCAAAGGTGAAATATCGGATATATTCATCAAAAACCCTCTTATGAAATCCAGAGCGGTAGGCAATGGGGTGTTCACTCTGGAGGATGTAGAGGAGTTCTATCTGGCCGGACCGGTAGCAAGGGCGAGCGGTGCGAAGATAGATGTCAGGATAGACGAACCTTACGCGGCGTATGGCGATCTGGATATAGATTATGTAGGCTGTGAAAACGGTGACGCCAGAGATCGACTCTCTATAATTTTCAAAGAGATAGAGTTGTCCATCAGTTTGATAGAGCAGTCTATGCAGAAGATCACAGAGGGTATCGAAGCGGGAGAGATGGATCCCATGAAAGACCATATGGTTAAGATGCCTCGCAAGATGCCGGCCGGCGAAGCTGTCAGTAGAGTGGAGTGGGCCAGAGGGGAGCTGCTGATGCATCTGGTGACGATGGAGAAGTCCTCCAGCCCCTACAGGCTCAAGATCAAAGCACCCAGCGTAAATCATACTCTGGTGCTCGACAGAATGATGAGAGGCAAGACACTCTCGGATATATCGCTGCTGTACGGCAGTATGCACATATGCCAGGGCGATCTGGACAGATAAGGAGCGAATATGAGCGTAGGTCAAATTTTGTTTTATATACTGGTGTTTCCGGGTTTGCTGTTTTTGCTGGGCTGGACATTTTTCGTCTTTTACTTTTCCAGAAAGACGCTGGCTTATATCCACAAACGGGTTGGTCCCCATTTTAACGGTCCTGCCGGGTCACTGCAAACGATATTCGATGTATTCAAACTGCTGACCAAGGAGTCGATCACTCCAAAAAGTGCCGATCCATACCTGTTCAATATCATTCCGATAGTGACGCCGGTCGTTGCGGCGCTGCCAGTCATTCTGATCCCATGGACTCCGTGGATAAACGACGGCAGGGGTATATTGAATACAGATTACGGCTTGCTGGGCGTTGTGGTCCTGATAGGCGTGGAGCCTTTTTTGCTCTTTTTGACAGGTTTTGGATCCAACAACAAATACTCATTCCTTGGCGGCATGAGGATATTGGCGCAGATGCTGTCGATGGAGGCGGCGTTTTTCCTTTCGGCACTCTCCTCGGCTCTTCTGTTCGGCACAATGAATTTATATGAGATACAGTCCCACAACACATGGCTCAGTGTCCTTATATTGCTGCCAGGAGCGTTGATATTTATCATTTCGATGCTGGGCATATTGCAGCAGCCGCCCTTTCATATTCCCGAAGCGGAACAGGAGATCGTCTATGGATTCTATACCGAATACTCCGGAACCAACTATGTGTTGCTCAAATTCGCGGAATTTACCGAGATACTGGTGGTCAGCGCGACGGCGATTGTCCTGTTCTTCGGAGGCTACAGAGGACTCTTCTTCGACAGTTTCTGGTGCCTCTTTCTCAAGATAGCGGTTTTGGCTGTGGTCATGGTGGCCGTCAGGGCCAGCAATCCCCGCATGAGACTGGATCAGATGCTCAAGTTCTGCTGGAGCTGGCTGACTCCTGCCGCGATCCTCAATCTCGTGTGGATCGCTTTCGCGAAAACTTATCTGTTAGGAAGTTAAGATGTTGTTTCAAATAGGAAGGAAGATCGTCAGGGTACTAAAAGCGATAGGTACGCCAAGAACCGCCACGAAGGATGTATCCAAAGAGTTGATGCACCACTCTCCGGCTTTTCGGGGCAAACACATAATCAGGTACGACATATGTACCGGATGTGAAGCGTGTGCCAAAATATGTCCGGTCGACGCTATCGTTATGCAGCCTTTGCCGATCAAGCGTCCCAAAGCGCTGCCGGAGGTTAATCTGGGGATATGTATCTTTTGCGGATTGTGCGAAGATGTCTGTCCTACCAAGCCGGAAAAGGCTATCAAACTCAGTGGTGGAGAGCACGATATGGTGGTAGATGGGACCGATGATGTAATAGGCGATTACTGGGTCAGGTCTGGCGTGACGGATGAGTGGATCGCGCAGAAAAAAGCCGAAGAGGAAGAAAAAGCCCGCAAAAAGGCCGAAATGCTTGCCAAAAAGAAGGCAGAAGAGGAAGCCGCTAAAGCGGCGGAAGCGTCAGCCGCCGATTCGGCCGGCAATGATGCGGCAGCAGAGGATAAAGGAGAAGGGCAATGAGTGTATTGATATTGGTACTGGCCATTGTACTCGCGGTTATGAGTCTCGTTCAGAAAAATACGGTTCCGGCTGTTCTGGCGTTTATCCTGATGATGTTTTCGCTGGGTATATACTATATCCTGATGGACGAGAAGTTGCTCGGACTTTTCCAGATATTCGTATATACGGGAGGCATCGTCGTATTGACGCTCTTTGGAGTCACTGTCATAGGCGCCAGATTTCCGAAACACGAGATCAGGAACTGGGCTGTCGCCACAGTGACGGTTGTGGTTATCGGTCTGATGATCATACCTTTCATGTTTCCTCAGATCGATCATGCGGCCAAAGCGATCCCTCTGGATGTGCAGATAAAAGTATTTACCGATTTTTTCTCCGAAATAGCGGTTTTTATGGGGGTCGTGGCGGCCAGTATACTGTATGGCAGTATTCGTATGCTCCATACTCTCAAAACGAAGAGGGAGGAGTAGAGAGATGTTCGGTTTCTATATAGATGTGATATTCGCGATCATACTTTTCGGTGTCGGGATGTATGGCATTACGAGCAAAAGTGATTTTCTGAAGATATTCTTTTCTCTCGAAATGCTTTTGAACGCGGTGATACTTTTTCTCGCGAGCTCCGCGTACCACCTGGGTCTCACCAAGAGCCTGGCGGTAGCCTATGTGATCATAGTCATAGCGACACTCGAGGCGGCGGCGGGTATTTTGATATTCCTGCTCTCATACAGGATGACCGGCGAGGTCATTCCCGACAATCTCGACAAGGCGGTGATAGATGATGAATAGTTATGTTGCGATACTGTTGCTGCTGCCTTTCGTGGGTGCGGCACTGGCGTATGTTCTGGGACAGATCAGGAGAGAGCTCCCCTTCTGGGTAGCAGAGATATCCGGTCTTTTGATGTTTCTGATAAGTGTCTATCTCTTCTTGTCCCACTCGGATCAACCCATAGATATCGATTTTACATGGATAGCCTATGGTGATCTGAAGTTGCCTTTCGGTATATATATCGATCATCTTTCGATAGTTATGCTGATGATAGCCACCGGGCTTGGGTTTGTGGATATTCACTTCGCTCACGACTATATGGGCGAAGATCCCGATCAGGCCAGATACTACTCCAAAGTTCTCTTTTTCATAGGCGGAATGATTCTGCTTGTGACCACCAAGGATCTCATAGGGGCTTTTGTCGGCTGGGAGTTCATGGGGCTGGCCAGCTACGCGCTCATCAGCTTCTGGTACTATAAAAACTCTGCAGCCAGCGCGGGAATGCAGGCGTTTCTATACACTAGATTCGGAGATATATTCATACTTGCGGCGATAGCGCTTCTCGTTCACTATACGGGCACTCTCAATCTCGTGGAGCTCAATGAGATAGCCAACAACGGCTCGATTCCAAAAACCCCGGCGCTTGTCATCGCTCTGTTCATTTTCATGGGGGCTGTGGGTAAATCGGGACAGTTCCCGCTCTACCCATGGCTAATGAGGGCGATGGAGGGTCCCACAACCGTTTCCGCGCTGATCCATGGTGCGACGATGGTCAACAGCGGTATATATATAGTAGCCCGACTTTTCGATTTCTTCTCCTACACACAGGCGATGTTCGTCGTGGCCAATGTGGCCGCCCTGAGCGCCTTCATCGGCGCCAGCAGCGCACTTGTACAAAAAGAGATCAAAAAGATACTCGCGTACTCCACGATGTCTCATCTCTCCATAGCCTTTGTGGGTCTTGGTGTGGGCAGTCTGGCTGCCGGAGTGCTCCATCTGGTCAATCACGCGATATTCAAAGCGCTTCTCTTTCTCAGTGCCGGAGCGGTTATCTATATAGCTCATCATGTCAAGGATGCGTGGAAGCTCGGAGGTCTGATCAAAGCCGCTCCGTTCGTGGCACTGTTTATGGCCATTGGATCGCTCAGTCTGGCTGGTATGCCGCTCTTTAGCGGTTACTACTCCAAGGAGATGGTAGTCGGTGCCGCTATCGCTCACGGCAACTCGTTCACGAAAGTGTTCATCACTATCGCCGCGCTGCTCTCCATCGCGTATATAACCAGATTGTGGATACTGATCTTCCTTGGTGAAACGAGGAACGAAGAGCTCAAGGGCAGGATACACAAGCCGTCCAATCTTTGGATGCGCGCTCCTCTTGGCGTGCTCGCAGCCGTGACACTGTTCATATCGATATGGCAGTCCGATATCGTTCACTATATACTCGATGGAAAAGAGGAGATAGAACCCCATGTAGCCGGACTGGTAGCATTCATGCTGACGGGTATGGCGGTACTTTTCGCTCTGGTGCTCGCGATCTATCTCAAGGGTATGAACCTGCTTGAAAAGATATCGCAGCACAAGTTCATGCAGACTCTTCATCAGGTGCTGTACAACGGCTACTTTGTCGAGCACATGATCACATGGATATCCAAAAACATTGTGGTTGAGTCCGTAGCCAAGGCGGCCAGGTGGCTCGATACCAATGTGGTCGACTGGCTTGTCAACGCGACTGTTCCCGCCAGCCAGGGTATACATAGAGTGTTCAAAGTCGGCCATAGCGGCAAGATCGGCACATATATGGGTCAATTCGTTATAGGCGTGGCTATTATAGTGATCGCGATATTAATTATTGTAAAGGGTCTCTGATGTTGGCGTTATTGATTGTTTTTCTACCGATTTTTCTGGCGGCGCCGGTATATTTCATCACCAGAAAAAACCAGGGAGCAGCGAAATATATCGCTCTGACATGGTTTGCCGTACAGCTTCTGATATCACTTTCGTGGTATGGGTCGTTGCCCGAAAGCGGATTTATGGAGCTGGGATCCTTTTTGTCTATACCGCAGTTCTCATTCGAGTTGACTCTGAGGATAGATGCGTTGAGCGTAGCGATGCTCGTGCTTACTTCGGTGTTGTTGATACTCGTGACGATGACATCATGGGAAGAGAAGAGTCAGGCTGCCTACTTCAGTCTGCTTCTGCTTTTCAGCGGCCCGATCTTTGGCGTATTTATGACGACCAATGTGTTGTGGTTTTTCATGTTCTGGGAGCTTACGCTGGTGCCGATGTTTTTCCTGATCGGTTTCTGGGGAGGCGAGAGGAGGATTTATGCCGCGGTAAAATTCTTTCTCTATACCCATGTCGCGAGTATGCTTATGTATGTGGGTTTCTTCCTGCTCTACAAGCAGACAGGATACTGGGATATCACGCTCATCAAGGAGGCTAGCCTGGCTACTCCGGTACTTATCTGGTGGTTGATGTTTGTGGGTTTTGCCGCGAAACTACCAGCTTTTCCTTTTCATACATGGCTGCCCGACGCGCATGTCGAGGCGCCTAGCCCCATTTCTGTACTGCTGGCTGGCGTACTGCTCAAAATGGGCGCGTACGGATTGATCAGGTTTACTGTACAGATGATGCCAGAGGCTACAAAGCAGTTCGCGATGTGGATGCTCATGATAGGTTTGACGACAGTCGTTTTCGCTGGGATGCTCGCCATCTACGAGAGACATGTCAAAAAGATGGTCGCATACTCCTCCATATCCCACATGGGAATGGTAGTCGTGGCGATATCCACGATGACATATGACGGTTTGAGTGCGGCACTCTACGAGATGATAGGTCACGCACTCGTGATATCTCCACTCTTCCTCATAGCGGGTTGGCTTCACCACAGAACCCATACATGGTATCTCGATGAGATGGGTGGCATCATGAAAAAAGCTCCATATATCAGCGCGATATTCATACTCGCTGGTATGGCCGCACTGGGACTGCCCGGGACGATGGGATTTGTCGGAGAACTTACCATCATAGTTTCAGCCGTCAAATCTTTCGGCTGGTGGATAGCGATAATCGCCGCTGCGGGATTGATCACAGCCGGTTATATCATCTGGGCGGTCAGGCGCTCTATTCACGGTGAGATGTCACAGATAGTCGAGCGGTCATCCTTCGGGATGAGTACGCCGGAGAAGGCGGCATTGACGATCTTCGCGACATTGATAGTCTATTTCGGTATCGCACCTCAGGCGATATTCGATCTGGCAAACAAAGCATTCAGCTTTCTTGGAGGTATATGATGAGTTTTGTAATATTGATCGTGGCGGGGCTGCTGGTACCGCTGCTGTATAAGAAGCATATCACAATAGCCAAGTTTATAGCTGTCGCGGCTTTTGCCGGATCCGCTCTGTCCATATATATGGATAATAGCCTCAGTAGTATCTTTATATACTTCGCAAGCGATCCTTCTGTCAAATTGATGGAGTATGTGCTGCTCGCGACTCTCGCTGCTGTTACGGTTTCGTTGACCGGTTTCGAGAGACCTATGATATCGCAGATGCTCTTTGTGGCAGGGATCAGTCTCGGACTGCTGGAGGTGAACAACTTTTTCATGTTTATCGTCCTATTTGAAGTCATAGCGATCATTTCGTATATCCTGGTTGCCAATATTCGCAACTACTACAATGCCGAAGGTGCGATCAAGACATTCATAGCCGGAGCGGTCGCAAGCGGCGTCATTCTGCTCGGTTTCGCACTGTTTGGGCTTGTGACAGAGAGCTTCAATTACGACATGATGAATGTCGAAGGTAAATTCACGATGATCGCCGCGGCGATCATGCTCGCGGGTATTTTCTATAAACTGACTATAGTACCGATGCACGGCTGGGCGTCCGACGCGTACTCCCAGATCAACCATGCCGCCGCAGCTGTTCTCAGCGGCGTCATCAAAAGCGTGATGCTCGTAGCGGTATTCAAGGCATTTTACAAATTTCTCATAGCCTATCCGACGGTTACCGTGATGATATTCGGTTTTTTCGCGATACTGACGATGACTCTCGCCAATTTCATGGCTCTGTGGCAGAGGAGAGTCTCCAAAATACTGGCCTATTCGTCGATCGCTCACAGCGGATACGCTCTGATACCTTTCGCCGCGGCGACGAGCAAATACGCCTATTCAGGGGTACTATACTATGCTATCGCGTATATTTTCATGCAGACCAGCGTCTTCATGATACTCAACAGCCTCAGGAAAGAGATAGGAGTCAAATATATAGACG
>CAZYUW010000041.1:0-7502 GCA_964650685.1 uncultured Nitratifractor sp. | reverse complement strand
GTTATCATATATGCGGGAACGAGAGGTTATCTCGATGATATTCCTGCTTCATCCGTAACAAGATTCGAGCAGGAGCTCTATCCATTCATGGAGGCAAAATATGCATCCATCCTCGAAAGTATCAGAGAGAGCAAGAAGCTTGAGAGTGATACAGAAGAGGAACTGAAGAAAGCGCTAGAGGATTTCAAATCTCAGTTTGTAGCATAGTACGGAAGGCTTACAATGGCTAGTTTAAAAGATATCAAACGAAAGATCAAGAGCGTAAATGGTACGCAGAAAACTACGCGTGCTATGAAGCTCGTCTCTTCCGCCAAACTCAAAAGAGCCGAAGAGCTGGCTAAACGCTCCAGGATCTACGCGAAGAAGATAACGGAGATGATAGACGAGATAGCGATGAATATCGCAAAGCACGATGATGTGCAGGACAGCCTGTTCTTTCGATCCATCAAGGAACCCAAAGTTGTAGATATCGTTTTCGTTACCGCAGACAAAGGTCTGTGCGGCGGCTTCAATTCCCAGACGATAAAAACCGTCAACGGCATGATCAAAGAGTACGAGGCCAAAGGCGCCGAAGTCAGGCTCAAAGGCATAGGAAAAAAAGGTATCGCTTACTATCGCTTCAACAAAATCGAGATGATCGAAGAGATAGAAGGTTTGAGTTCATCTCCAACTTATCAGGCGGCTGCCGATTTTATACAGAGTTGTGTTATGGACTACATGGACGGTAAAACCGATAAAGTGATCGTAGTGCACAACGGTTATGTAAATATGATCACCCAGGAGATAAGGATAGATCAGCTTATGCCGGTCGATCCTTCAACTCTCCCCGAAAGTGTCGATGCATCGACATCGGAACTGGAACTTGAGCCCGACGATGACGATACTCTGCTCGAAGCGCTTGTAAAGCGATATCTGGAGTATGTGATGTACTACACATTGATAGATTCGCTGGCAGCCGAGCATGGAGCGAGGATGCAGGCTATGGATTCCGCAACCAACAATGCAAAAGATATGGTAAAGATGCTCACCATCGAGTACAACAAAGCAAGACAAGAATCAATTACGACAGAGCTGATAGAGATAATCAGCGGCGTCGAAGCACTGAAATAATCAAGAGGAGAAGTAATGACTGGAAAAATTATTCAGGTAATGGGCCCGGTGGTAGATGTGGAGTTTTCCGACTATCTTCCGGAGATAAATGAAGCGCTTGAAACCACAATAAATCTGGACGGCAAGGAGCAGCGCCTTGTATTGGAAGTGGCTATGCAGCTGGGAGACAATCGTGTCAGAACGATCGCGATGGATATGTCCGAAGGTCTTGTAAGAAATCAGGAGGTAAAAGCCACTGGCGACTCCATAAAGGTACCGGTGGGCGAGTCGGTCCTGGGAAGGATTTTCAATGTCATAGGCGAAGCAGTCGATGAGGCAGGTGAAGTCAACGCCGAAACCACTTGGTCTATTCACAGAGTTCCTCCCGCGTTTGAGGATCAGAGTACCAAAACGGAGATTTTCGAGACTGGCATAAAGGTCGTCGATCTTCTCGCGCCATATGCAAAAGGTGGTAAAGTTGGACTCTTCGGCGGCGCCGGTGTCGGCAAGACCGTCATTATCATGGAGCTTATCAATAATGTCGCGATGAAGCACAGCGGATACTCCGTATTTGCCGGTGTCGGTGAGCGTACGAGAGAAGGGAACGACCTCTACAACGAGATGAAGGAGTCCAATGTTCTCGACAAGGTCGCTCTCTGCTACGGTCAGATGAGTGAACCTCCAGGAGCCCGTAACCGTATCGCTCTTACCGGTCTGACTATGGCGGAATATTTCAGGGACGAAATGGGACTCGATGTTTTGATGTTTATCGACAACATATTCCGATTCGCGCAGTCAGGTGCAGAGATGTCCGCTTTGCTTGGAAGGATTCCGTCTGCTGTTGGATATCAGCCTACGCTGGCCAGTGAAATGGGTAAACTCCAGGAGAGGATCACATCTACCACCAAAGGTTCGATCACATCTGTCCAGGCTGTCTATGTGCCTGCCGACGACCTGACCGACCCGGCTCCTGCGTCTGTTTTCGCGCACCTCGATGCGACTACCGTTCTCAATCGCGCGATCGCCGAGAAGGGGATATATCCTGCGGTCGATCCCCTGGATTCGACTTCGAGAATGCTAGATCCCCAGATTATCGGAGAGGAGCACTACGAGGTAGCCAGAGGCGTACAGCAGATACTCCAGAAGTATAAGGATCTTCAGGATATCATCGCGATTCTCGGTATGGACGAGTTGAGCGAGGACGACAAACTGATCGTCGAAAGAGCCCGTAAGGTGGAGAAGTTTCTCTCCCAGCCATTCCATGTCGCCGAAGTGTTTACCGGAAGCCCTGGAGTCTATGTCACCCTCGAAGAGACGATAAAAGGCTTCAAAGGTTTGCTCAATGGAGAGTACGACGAGCTTCCTGAAGCGGCATTCTATATGGTCGGAAGTATGGAAGAGGCTGTCGCGAAAGCTGAAAAAATGAAAGAGAAGGCCTCCTGAGCCTCAAAGGATTTGCATGAAGACAATGAAGCTCGAGATAGTGACACCCGGCGGCATCATATATGATGACGATGTCGCGATGGTCACTTTGCCCGGCAAAGAGGGAGAGTTCGGTGTTTTACCGGAGCACGCCTCTCTCGTATCTCTGCTGGAGACGGGTGTTATTACGATAGAGACTGTGGAAAAGCGTGAAATAGTCGTTGCGATCAATCAGGGTTATGTAAAGGTCGATGAGAACAAGGTCAGCTGTATCGTCGATGGCGCCGTTCTAATCAGCGACGAGGAGGGTAAACTCGCCGATCGAATGGATGAGGCCAAAGAGTTGCTCCAAAAAGCCCAAACTTCGGATGTCGCTATCGCTACGGCCGTCAGCAAAGTGGAATCCATCAAGAAAACGCTCTAAAGTGGGATTTTTCCAGGTACTCTCCGGTTATCTTTCGCAGAGCAGCGCTATAACGATAGCGGTGCTCATGGTGCTTTCCGCGTATTTCGTTTTAACATTCTGGATTTTCATATACAGATTCAGGATAATGAGATCGAGACTTGAAAGTGAATCGAAATCTCTCAACAGGCTATATATGGGTAGAAGTGGTAGCGCGGCAAGAGAGTCGATACTCAACGGTTATCTCCAAAAGATCGATGGCAAAAACAGAGATATTCTGAACGCGGCGGTCAACGACGCCACGAGAAGCGCCACAAAAGGTTTGACTGCGCTTTCCATTATAGCTTCTACTTCTCCTTTTATAGGTCTATTTGGAACGGTCGTAGGTATACTGGAGGCTTTTGGAAGACTTGGCACACAAAAGAGCGCTTCGCTTTCGGTGGTAGCTCCCGCGATCAGCGAGGCCCTGGTAGCGACGGCGGCTGGAATACTGGTTGCCGTATTCGCGTACACATTTCATCTGGTTCTGAAGAGAAAAGCATACGAGCTCAATTCGGTTCTTCAGTCCCAATCAGAGATGATAATAGCCGAAAAAGACGAGGTATGAGATGTTTGACTGGGAGAGTACCCCCGATCTGAACATAACCCCGTTTGTCGATGTCATGCTCGTTTTGATGGCTATATTGATGGTAACGGCACCAACGATAACTTTCGAAGAGAAGATCGCTCTTCCACAGGGCACGAGGAGCAGAAAAGTCACCAAGGTACCGACTTTGACTATCAGAATGGATAAGAATAGAAAGATATATCTGGGTAACGACATATTCACACTCAGGGATTTCGCGGACAACTTCGTACTCAAAAGCTCCAGATACAGATCCGACAGTGATGTCTTCATAAGAGCGGACAAATCGCTTCGTTACGGCGATGTTATCTATCTGCTCAAAAGCGTCAAAGAGGCCGGTTTTTCAAAAGTCTCTCTCATAACCGAATAAACATGAAAGATAAACTGATCGCAGCGATCGTGGCGTTGGGAGTCTATCTGCTGTTGCTCTTTTGTGTTTTTTACTATTTTGGTTATCGTTCCTCTCCCACCAGGAGCACTCACTATGTCGCCAAAAATGCTAAAGCCATCTCTGTAAATATAGGATCTACTCCCAAAAAAGCGTCTGGCAAACAGAAAAACTCCCCAAAAAAGAAAAAACCGAAAAAGACACAGCCAAAAAAACATAAAAACGCCCCCAAAAGCGCGAAGGCGCCAAAAAAGGTTCCGAAGCGCACAAAGAGCGAAGTACGCAAAAAACCCTCAATACCCAAAAAGAGCCACAAAAAGCGCGTAGATACCGGCAAACTCTTTTCAAATGTAAAAACAATAAACAAAAAGGATCATCCACAAGAGAGTGCCGATTCAGCGAAAAAGGGCGAAAAGAGCATAAAAAAAAGTACC
This sequence comes from uncultured Nitratifractor sp., assembly GCA_964650685.1. Taxonomy (GTDB): domain Bacteria; phylum Campylobacterota; class Campylobacteria; order Campylobacterales; family Sulfurovaceae; genus Nitratifractor. The sequence continues at coordinate 3,141 of CAZYUW010000041.1, read as the reverse complement.
CAAAAAGGCGACAAGGGGACCGAAAACAGATACTTCGCTCACATAGAAGAGCTTCTAAAAGGGTGGCCTGCGCAGGTGAATTTCGCCGGAGAGGAGATAGATGTGTGGTTCAAGGTTTACAATAGTGGAAAATTCGAATTCAAAGTCAAAAAACTCTCCAACAATACCGAGTTCAACGATGCTCTAATCAGCTATCTGAAACAGCTTCAATCGATCGGATTCGGTTCTCACAATAACTCAAGACCGTATGAAATAGAGGTAAGTTTCATAGCACACGAATAAAAACAACTAATATCATACTATTTAATATAATTTTCAGCCCCTCCCTGCTAAAATCTGTTGAGCGCGATATGGATAGTCAAGATCCATAGATGATCTGGGGTGCGCACCATCGATACTATTGCGGAAAGAACGGGGAGAAAAAGTGAAAAGTTTCATACTGTTGATCTCTGTCGTGTTGAGCTGTTTTGCGGTCGATGCGAGGATGAAGATAGAAAAAGATGTCGATCAGAGAGCCAGAGTGGCGGTCGTGGACTGCAGTGACGAAGAGTATTCCATAACAGGCCAAAAGATATTTGAAATAGCCAGGGATGATCTCAGGATAAGCGGCCATTTCATACCGGGTGGAGAGTATATGAGAGCCTCTTACGCTTCGAGAGAGATATCTCCATCGTTGAGATCCATGGCGTATATATTCAGATTCAGGTTTTTCATCGATGGTGGCAAGACGATATTGAGATTAAAAGTTCAGAGTGCGTCTGATGGAAAGATTGTGATGGAAAGGGAGTACTCGGTTTCTGGAAAAGAGAGATTTCCCTTTCTGGTGCATAAAGCCGTTTCCGATGCCAACGATGCATTGGGCTTCGCCCCTATATCCTGGATAAACAGATATATAGTGTTTTCCAAATCCACAGGCAAAAAAGAGAGCGAAATAGTACTGGCCGATTACACATTCAACTACATGAAAACTATAGTCAAGGGGGGGCTGAATCTTTTTCCAAGATGGGGAGACAAAAAACAGAAAGTGTTGTACTATACAGGTTACAATGGAGAGGAGCCGGTATTATACAGGCAAAATCTGGCCACGGGCGAAAGAGAAGCGATAGTATCGTCACAGGGGATGTTGATATGTTCTGATATCAGTGCCGACGGCAAAAGGCTGCTCCTGACGATGGCTCCCGAGGGACAGGCCGATATATTCGAATACGATCTGATCGCCAAAAGACTCACCAGATTGACGAAATTCAAAGGTATAGATGTCGGCGGCAAATATACGAATGATGAAAAGGCTATAGTTTTCGTTTCCAATCGCATGGGTTACGCGAACATATTTAGAAAATCTATATCCGACGGCAGTGTGGAACAGATAGTCTTTCATGGCAAAAACAACGGATCGTGCGATGTTTTTGGCAGCAAAGTGGTCTACTCCAGCAGAGAAAGCGAGAGTGGTTTCGGGTCTCACACATTCAATCTCTATCTGGCCGATATAGACAGCGGAAGCGTAAGGCCCCTGACCTCCAACGGCGTCAATCAGTTCCCGAGATTTTCCATGGATGGCAGCGTAGTGCTTTACATCAAGCGGGATGAGCGCGGAACATCGGTAGGATATATCGGACTGGAGACCGCCCAGAGTATGTTATTTCCACTGAAGGCAGGCAAAATACAGTCGTACGACTGGTAGAAGAAAGGTTGTGTATATGAAGTTTGTGTATGTAGTTCTCATATTTGTCATTTTCGCCGGATGCGGCAGTAGAGCTCCGAGACCGGAGATATCGGAAGCGTTGCAGGTATCAGACGATACTATAGTTCTTGCCGAAGATGGCAGCGTGATATACAAAAAGGAGGTTGACGCGCGATGAAAAGAGTGGTGATAATACTGTTGGGTTTGGCGGTTGTTCTTTTTGGTGAGCCTTCTGTATATAGTGGTCAGTACACGACCGACAATACTCGTAGCGGTGTATCAAGTGCCGAAATTGTATCGCTCCGTCAGAAAATAGCCGATATGCAGGAGGAGATAGAGGGTCTTAAGAGCATGGTAGAGAGTCTTTCCAGGCGCATGAACAAAATGGGATCGAGTTCCGCGAGCGCCGGAAGCACTCCATCTCTGTCAGATCTGGAGGCGCTGAAAAAGCGAGTCGACACACTGGAAAAAAGCATTTCGGCATCCAGCTCTGCGAAGCAGAAAACTTCCGCGTCCAAAAAGCCGCCATCTATAGATGACTATCTCAAAAAAGCGCCGTCTTCGAAGCTGTTCAGTAGAGGCGTCATGCTGGTAAAAGAGAAAAAGTATCTCGATGCCCAGAAGCGTTTCGAGATACTGCTCTCGCGTTCCTATAAGCCGGCATCGTCCAATTTCTACATGGGGGAGATAAATTATGGCAGAGGAAAGTATACCGAGGCCATCAAGTACTACCAGATAAGCGCCGAAAAAAATGAAAACGCGGCATATATGGACAGGTTGCTTCTGCATACGGCCATATCTCTGGAAAAGACCGGTAACGAAAAACAGGCGAAAGGGTTTTTCCAGGCCATAGTCGATGGATATCCTGATTCTGCGAGCGCCAGGGAGGCCAAAAAGCATCTGCATTGAGTTTGGAAAGCTCCAATAAAGATTTAAAAGATAAAATAGTCAAATTTACATAAAGGATAGACAGTGACAATCGAAAGCGAAAACAGCGTAGTCAGTATAGAGTACGAATTGAGAGAAAAAGGGAGTGATGAGGTGCTCGACAGCAATATTGGCTCCAGACCTCTGGAGTTCATAATGGGCAAAGGCAGTATCATACCGGGTCTCGAAAAGGGTCTTACGGGAATGAAGACAGGAGAGAGCAAGAAGATCACAGTAGAAGCCGCCGAAGCCTATGGTGAAAAAAACCCCGAAGCGATAAAAGCGTTTCCGATAGAGCAGTTCGAAGGAATAGATCTGCAAAGAGGGATGTCTCTATATGGCGAAGGGGAGGATGGCCAGACTGTCCAGGTGACTGTTGTAGATTTTGACGATAAAGAGGTGACGGTGGATTTCAACCATCCGCTCGCGGGAAAAGTTTTGGAGTTTGATGTGACTGTCATAGAGGCTCGACCGGCAACGGAAGAGGAGATTTCTACCTGTATGGTAGGCGGCACCCACTGCGCTGACGGCAG
>CAZYUW010000040.1:0-3743 GCA_964650685.1 uncultured Nitratifractor sp. | reverse complement strand
AGCAAAAAGACAGATTTTGTCATATACGGAGATGATCCCGGCAGCAAATATGACAAAGCCGTATCACAGGGAGTGGAAGTGATGGATGAAAAAGAGATGTTGAAAATGATGGAAAATTTTCAACTTCTTTAACTGTTGATTATCTTGAAACGAAAAAGAAGTAAAGGAGTGCAAATGTACAAAGCGATAGAAATGTCAATATTAAATATCGTATTACGAATTTTTTCGTTTCTATTGATTTTTAATATTTTGTCCGCCGGTGGTGAGCGGGCGATATTGCCTGATGAGTATCAAAAAATGCTTAGAGTAGGAATGGATGTAGACTGGGCTAAAACGAAAAAAGGTCGAGTCGCGGCTCAGAAATCTCACGATATGGGCATCAATGTGCCGGCGCTTTTTAAAAAAAGAGGCTTTGATCATGTTCGCATACGAATATATGGTGATGTGCTGAAAAACCAATCATATCCTTATACCGGCAAACGCTTGATTGACGAGATAACTTTGCTGGTGGACGATTGTCTAGAAGCCGGAATCATCCCGATATTGGCCTATCGTCTCGATGGTCTGAAAAACGATCCTGACAACGACAGTGTCATGGAACATGATGTGCGCTGGTGGCAAGCTGTCGCGAAAAGGTTTAGAAACTATCCATATACTCTGTCGTACGATCTCGTGATAGAACCAGGCAAAAAGCTCAAACAGCATAATGACAGATTGAATCTTTTTTATCAAAGAGCCGTAGAAGCAATTCATAAAATCGATCCAAAACGCATCGTTATCCTGGCGCCTAATAAATTGTCAAATCCATATGAGCTGAAGAATCTACAGATACCAAGACCTTCCAGATACATTATGGCGGAGTGGCACTTTTATGCTGCGGGACCAAGACCCGATCACCCAAAAAAACAATGGACTACTGGAACACCACAGGAGAAGAGACTTGTATACGACAAAATAGAAGCAGCAATGAAGTGGTCGCGCGATACCAGGATCCCTACCTGGGTCGGCGCGTGGATGCCTGCGAACTACAACGACAAAAAAACCCGACTCAAAAAAGCTCCGGACGGTTCACCCGCGGGAGGAGACTATACTATGTCACAACAGATAGATTTCGCTTCATATATGAGTGCCGCTCTTCAAAAGGCGGGAATACCTTTCGCGATAAACTCCGATACTAAATATTTCGACAGAGATACAAACAGATGGTATCCTGACAAAAAAAGACTGCTCGATGTCATTTTGAAAAGGTATTGAAAATCCCATGATCACGATTCATTACCTTTATCACTACTTGAAACAACATCCCTGTATTCCGGACTTTGGACGGATGAATCGAATGCTGTATTAAAACTAAAAAGATAAAATAGCCGGTAATCTCTATCGTCAAGAGGTGATATCATGAATCCAAAAAGATCGTATATATTCTATATTTTTACACTTTTGATTGTCGTATCTTCTGCCGGAGAGGGTATGTTGAAACATTTTATAGAATCAGCTCGTTCGCAGGTAGGCAAGACGCTGACATACAATCCGGAATATGTGAGATTGAAATTCCCTGGAGGTGACATACCTATATCCAAAGGTGTCTGCACGGATGTGCTTGTCAGGGCATTCAGGGGTGTAGGTATAGATCTGCAGGAGAGAATATACAGAGACAAAAAAGCCAATCCAGCGAGGTACAGAGGTCTCTACAGCCCGGACAGGCTTGATCCTAATATCGATCACAGGAGAGTCAAAAACATTCAGGCGTATCTCGGCGCGAGAGGATACAGGGTGAAGGAGGATAGATTTTTGCCTGGAGATATAGTGGTGTGGAAACTTCCGGGGAGCAACCTGGACCATATAGGTATATGCTCTGACAGGCTCAACGACAGGAAAGAACCTCTGATAATACACAATGTCGGTGCTGGCGCGAAAGAGGAGGATGTGCTCAGAGAGTACAGGATCGTAGATCACTTCAGGGTTTTCGAATCCCCCAAAAGGAAGCGTCGGAAGCCATGAGACTGGATGCCATGCTTACCCAAAAGGGATATTGCAAAAGCCGCACCAAAGCTGCGGAAGCTATAAGAGAAGGCAAAGTCAAAATAGACGGTCGCATAGTGGACAAACCATCTTGTCGGGTCTCTGGGGGCGAAACTGTCCAGATAGACAGTGACGGGTTTTATGTGTCCAGATCGGCAATGAAACTCAAGAGATATCTGGAGAGTTTTCCGATAGAGATCGAAGGTGCTGTAGCATTGGATATAGGAAGCAGTACAGGAGGATTTACCCAGGTATTGCTCGAATACGGAGTGGGAAGTGTGGATGCCGTGGATGTCGGCAGAGATCAGATGGATAAAGAGCTATCGAAAGACAAAAAGATAAATCTGTATGAAAGTACGGATATCAGGGATTTCATATCGAAAAAAAGATACGACCTGATCGTATCGGATGTCTCTTTTATATCACTGTCGCTTATCATACCCTCTATCGATAGATTGTCCGGCAGCGATACGGATATAATACTCCTCTTCAAACCACAGTTCGAGGTGGGGCCGGACGCCAGGAGGGATTCCAGAGGCGTAGTGATGGACTCGAGTGCCATATCGCTCGCCATGGAGCGTTTCGAATCCGATATAGCTGCCATAGGCTGGAGTATGATCAGAAAGGTTCCGAGCCAACTGAAGGGAAAATCCGGCAATCAGGAGTATATATATCATCTTGTCGGGAAGGATGGATGTGACGGATAGAAGCTATGATATCGAAAACGATATCGCCACCATAACGATAGGATCTTTCGATGGTATGCATGTAGCGCATCGGGCATTGATCTCTATGGCCGATGAGGTGGTCGTCATAGAGCGGGGCACGGCGAGCCTGACACCCGGCTACAGGCGCACCATGTTTTGCGATAAACCGTGCGCGTTCTATCTGCTCGAGAGGATCGGAGATCTGTCATGCAAAGAGTTCGTATCGATGCTCTGCAGGAACTATCCCGCACTGAAAAAAATCGTAGTGGGTTATGATTTTGGATTCGGAAAAGGCAAAGAGGGAGACGCCGATACACTCAAAAGACTTTTCGACGGAGAGGTGGAGATCGTATCCGAGATCGATATAAAAGGAACGGCTGTACATTCTGGAACCATAAGAATGGCCATAGAGAGAGGAGATGTCGCTTTTGCCGGTGAGATGCTGGGCAGGATGTACGAGATAGAAGGAGAAGCGATAGCAGGTCAGGGTCTGGGTTCGGCCAAACTGGTGCCCACACTCAATGTATCCGTAGAGTCCTATACTATTCCCAAAGAAGGAGTATATGCGTCTATGACGAGGAGCGGGGGCGGTGCATGGATACCCAGTGTGACTTTCACAGGACACAGATATAGTACCGATGGCGAGTTCTCCATAGAGAGTCACATACTGGATTTTTCCGGAAACATCGAGCCCAAAACAGCCGTTTCGATACTGTTCGTCGAGCGGATCAGGAACAATATCCGCTTTTCGTCCCTAGATGATCTGAAAAACAGAATCGACAAAGATATCGAAGAGGCCAGATGGATATTGAGAGAATGATTAGACATTTGGCAGTGGAGAAATACAGGGATTACCCGAAATAGCATCAGCATCACCTGACCCACCCTTGATAATTATGTGAATTACTTATAGAGTAAGATGGTATAAGTTTATAATCGGCATAATATGAGTTGTTAATAAATAGTTCCTCCGGACGCCTTCGGCTTACCGGAGGAACGGTCGCGCTGAGCGAG
>CAZYUW010000039.1:0-6238 GCA_964650685.1 uncultured Nitratifractor sp. | reverse complement strand
CTGAGAGGATTTTCGAGAACCTTCTGGAAAAAGTTCACCTCTTTCGCGAGTAAAAATCCCGCGGCACGACTGTCGCTCTCGTAGAATTTTGTTATCGCGTGTATAGATGCGTGCTTACGATGACACGCTCCGAAGGCGTCGTTGATGTATATCTCCCCGAAAGCTGACAGTTTTTCGGCGAACTCCATATCGTTCGCGGTCTCTCCCGCATCGAAACGCAGATTTTCCAGAAGCAGTATATCCCCGGATTCCATTCCGGAGAAGAGCTCCATAGCTCTGTCGGTGATGACTCCACCGCTTTTTGAATCGTCGAAGTAGAGCTCGTGCTTTATTTTCAGCAGAGTGTCGAGACGCTTGAACACAGGATAGAGAGAATATCTCTCGTCATACTTACCGGCTTCGGGACGCTCGAAGTGTGACCCCAGAACCACTTTGCAGCCCCTGTCGATACAGTATCGTATTGTCGGGAGGGCCGCCCTTATCCTTCTGTCGTCGGTTATATTTCCAAACTCGTCTATAGGGACATTGAAATCGCATCTGATAAATACGGATTTGCCGTCTATATCCAGATCTTTTATGGTTTTCAGCATAAGGGGCTCCATGATGTACGACCGTTGCGTACAAAAAAGTTTTATGATAACATTGCAGCATATTTTCCTCAAAAACCCCTGAATGGATACTTAGCGGATGGCGCTCAAATCAAAAGAGACAGCGGTATTGTTCGGAGGATCTTTCGATCCGCCACACAAAGGCCACATAGAGATAGTAAAAAGAGTGCGTCAGGAGTGTGGGGTGGGAAAAGTGATCGTCGTTCCCACATGGCTCAATCCCTTCAAAAGCTCCTTTCACGCGTCTCCCCAAAAGAGACTGGAGTGGTGTCGCAGGGTGTTCGAGCCGGAGGGAGCTGTAGTCGAGCCCTGCGAAATAGAGAAACGAAGAGCAGTGTACACGATAGAGACCGTCAGGGAACTCGAAAAGAGCTACGAAATAAAAGGGATCGTGATAGGCTCGGATAATCTCCCGTCGATAAAGAGATGGAAAGAGTTCGAAAAACTCGACGATACGCTAACATGGTGCGTAGTCTCCAGAAACGGTGGCAAAATGGATCTCTCCATACTCAAAAATGCCGTAGGGATTCATCTGGATATCCCTGTAAGCTCCAGCGATATAAGGGAGGGAAAAAAGTGGGAGTATCTACCCGAAAGCATAGCCGACGAAGCGATGGCGATATACAACAAGATCTGAAAAGGAGCCGATTTGGAACTTCACGAGAGAGTGGAAAGGATAGTCGATATACTCGATAGAAAAAAAGCCGAGGAGATAGAGGTCTTCGACCTCGAAGACACGGACTACATAGCCAGAAAGGTCATAATCTCCAATTCGCTCGGAGGCAAGCATACGCAGGCTCTGTACGATCATCTGAAAGAGGAGCTCAAGCCTCGTGGAGAGACATTCGTATCGTCCGACGAAAGTGATGAATGGATAGTCGTGGATCTTGGGGATATCCTCATACATATAATGACCCCCGAATATCGGAACAAATACTCTATAGAGGATTTTCTGAGCGAACTGAAAGAAAAAAGCGAAGCCTCTACGGCTCGTACCTCGCACCGCTGAAAAACGACATAGCCACGAAAACGAGTGATATCAACAGAGGCGAAAGTATGACGGAGAGGTAGAGTCGTCCCCTGTGGAGATAGTACATCAGCGCGACCCATGCCGAAACGAGTGAAAATATATGCGCAAAAAACAGAGGCGGAATGGGCCTCATCGTCATTCCGACAAAGAAAGCGCACAGCAGATATGCGGTTACGGCTGTGGCTATCACGCTTTTTTTCGTATCTCTCCTGATGCGCCACTCAAACGCTATGAGAAGCAGAGTGACGAAAACGACCAGTACTATACGAGACAACGCTACAACCTCTCCAGCACTTTTATGCCCAGTATCCTCAGCGCTGTCTCTATGGTTTTCGCGGTAGTATCCGCCAGAATCAGACGACTCGTCTTTGTCTCTTCCGCGATATCCCCTTTGAGGATGGGATTGTTTTCGTAAAACCTCATGAACAGGGTCGTAAGTTCGTACAGATAGGCACAGATCAGATGCGGCATCGCGTCTTTCGCGGCCGCGTGCAGCGTATCTTCGAACTGCAGAAGTTTCAGAGCCATACGCCTCTCCAGCTCGTCTCCTATCGAAACGCCGCCGGATATCTCTTTGCCGTATCTCCTGAGTATCGAGCGTATCCTCGCGTACGCATACTGCAGATACAGAGATGTGTTTCCCTCCAAACTCAGCATCTTGTCCCAGTCGAATATATAATTGGACTCTCTGTTTATGGACAGATCGGCATACTTCACCGCTCCTATACCAACGATCTCCGCTATCTTTTCGAGTTCATCTTCGTCATATCTCTCCCGCTGGGTGATAGCCTCTCTCGCTCTCGATACGGCTTCGTCGAGCAGCTCCATCAACTGAACGGTTCCGCCCTCCCGGGTTTTGAACGGCCTACCGCTCTTGTCGAGCATCATACCGAAAGAGATATGCTCCAGCGAGACATCGTCCGTAGCGAAACCGGCCATCCTGGCCACGGCGAAAACCTGTCTGAAGTGCTCCGACTGTCTCGCATCCACCACATAGCATACTCTTTTGGCTTTCAGTTCGGTCGTCCTGAATCTGATGGCAGCCAGATCGGTCGTGGCATAGAGATATCCACCATCGCTCTTGCGGACTATCAGCGGAGTGTCACTCCCGTCGGGAAATACACATTTCGCTCCTCTGCTCTCTACCAGCAGACCTTTTTCGTCAAGCTCGTCGATTATGACGGAAAGCTCGTCGTTATAGCTGCTCTCCGCCCTGACATCTCTCCTGCTCAGATTGACATGAAGCCGACCATAGACATCTTCACAGTGGCTCAAAGATTTGTCGATAAACCTTTTCCATAGATTTACACACACTACATCGCCGCTTTGGAGCTTGACGACATACTCTCTCGATTTGTCGGCAAAAGAGGGATCTTCGTCGAAACGCTTCTTGGAGGATCGATAGAAGGCCTCTATATCCTTCAGGCTCCCCTCCGCCCCTTCTCCAAGCTCTTCGAGGTAGGCTATCAACATTCCGAACTGTGTACCCCAGTCGCCGATATGATTCTGCCTGATCACCTCATCCCCCAGAAACGAGAGAAGATTGGCTACGGAATCGCCGATTATCGTCGAACGCAGATGCCCAACATGCATCTGTTTGGCCATATTGGGACCAGAGTAGTCGACAACCGTCTTTACGGGATCCTTTCTGAGGCTTACGCCCAATCGCGGATCGCGAGCGACACGATCCAACTCCCTCTCGAGCCAGGCTCTGTCTATCCTGATATTCACAAACCCCGGCCCCGCCACTTCCAGACTCTGGACCATATCCGAGTCCGGAAAAAAGGAGACTATCTTTTCGGCCAGATCTCTGGGCTTGAGTCCCTCTCTTTTGGCCAATGCCATGACTCCGTTGTACTGATAGTCTCCAAATTCTGCTTTCGTCGCTTCGTTGACGACTGGGCTTTCGTTTTGCAAACCACACTTCACCAGCGCCTTGTCGAACATTTCGCCGAGCTGTTCTTTGATATTCATATCTTTTTCCGTAAGTAGAGTTTAGGGGATGCCGCATGCGGTATGCGGACTTTCATATGGAGCATTGCCGGAGACGGCCATCAGGCCTTTTGACTCTTTTCCGTCTCTTCGATCTTTTCCGCCGTAGCGGTCTCCGTGGAATTTTCTATCTCTTTGGGTGCGCTTTCGGCACTTTCGTCGTCCTCTCTTACAGCCTGTTTGAAATCTTTTATCCCTTTTCCAAGACCTTTGGCGAGCTCGGGTATCTTCTTGCCTCCAAAAAGAAGAAGCACTACACCCACAACTACAACCAGTTCCCAACCACTAGGTATCATTGCCGTTCCTTATCTTTTATTATCACTTGACCGTGCAGTTCATGTGGCCTGCAAAGAGATCTTCCGGTGCCGTATAAAACTCCCGAAGCCGTTTGTGGCATTTGGACGACACTCGCTTCGCACGACGCTTTCTGCACAATGCGTACGGATTATGAATGGTATTATACTCGAATATCTTTAACGATCACATCAGGCGGATAGCCAATCCTTTATGAAAGTTTCGGCTTTGGTACCGTTTATCTTCAACCTCGCGGCTCTCGCTACGGCAACGAACGACTCGACGGCGCTCTCTATATCGTCGTTGACTATCAAAAAATCGTATTCGCCCACTCTCTCGACTTCGGTCGCCGCATTCGCCAATCTGCGGGATATCGACTCGGTGCTCTCCGTGGATCTCCCCTCCAGTCTTCTGCGTAACTCTTCCGGATTCGGAGGGGTCACGAAGACCGAAGTTATCATATCTCCCATCTTCTCTCTCGCCAGAGCGTGGCCCTGTACATCTATATCGAATATCACGAGTTTTCCTTCGGCAAGCGCTCTCTCTACCGGTTTCATGGATGTACCGTAGTAGTTGCCGTGGACGAGAGCGTACTCCAGAAAGTATCCGGATCGTATATCCTCTTCGAATGTTTCAGTATCCGTGAAGTAGTAATCCACTCCATCTCTCTCTCCGTCTCTGGGTGCTCTGGTAGTGGTGGAGATCGAGAAGTGGAAATCTCCGATCATAGGTTCCGCTCTCTGTATGATGGTACTCTTCCCCGCACCGCTCGGCCCGGACACTATCAATATCGATCCGCTCACTATTCATCCTCCGGAAAATGTATCGATATATCTATACGAGCACCTCTGAGAAGTTTTCTGAGTTTTTTGGGATTCATTTTGGCCAACATTCTCAGCACTCTCTCGGCTTCCACCTCTCCAGAGAGATCTTGCCGTTCACTATCCATGAGATCGGCATCCGACAGATCCGCTACCTTGTCATCGAGCAATTTTCTGATCTGTTCTATATCGTTAGGATCCAGTACTGGTCCGGACGGTGTCAGACTCTCCTCCTCCACGAAACTGTCCAGATCGTACTCTTCGTCTATCTTCTCTTTTTGTGCCTCTTTTTTACTGAGCTTTAGACTCTCTATGATCTCCCCTATCTCATCTGGCAAAAAGGGCTTTTGGACAAAACGATCGAAATAGCTGCTGTTATCGTCGGCATAGGCGGCCAGCAGAACCGATACTCTGCTGAGCAGTGTTCTGGAAGCGTCCTTTATCCAGTCACGATCGGCGAAATACTCGTCGACCAGCAACAGATCGCATCTATCCTCTTTCAGATCTTCAGGTTTTTCTATCGTCTCTACCCTGACCCCGGACTTGTCTGCAGCGAGTTTGACCATATCTCTGACCACATGATTGCGGCTCAGCAGAAGTATCTTCATATCATCATCGTGGCGGCTCATACTCTTCAGACTCCCTTTGCTTTTTCCTGGTTTGTATCCGCTTTTTATTGACTCATGACGAAGCGTCCCAATAGGAGATTATATCCATTTTTTCATATGATAGAACTATTCGCGATATATAGATGATATGTAAAAGGTGGTACGTCCGGCAGGATTCGAACCTGCGACCTTCTGAACCGCAATCAGATGCTCTATCCAGCTGAGCCACGGACGCTTATGGTATTTGGGGGATGTGAATTCTACCCAATGGTAGCTTAATGAATTATGATAATCATCTTTTGCTCAGCAGCTCCATTGGACCGAAGAGATCATGGGCTATGGGGTTTTGTATGAATGTATGGTTGTAGGGGTGTTCCAACGAGACCGTTCTGAATGTTTCGGCGTAAGGAATTTTGCGCACCTCTTTGGCATGCGCACCGAAAAGTATCAACGAAGGGGAGATAGAGGCCATCTCGCTCAAAAGGACGGAGACGAAATCACGCCATAGCCCGATATGCCATCTTGATCGCTCCCTGGAACTGAATACCAGGGCTGTGTTCAGCAGCAGCACTCCTGCGGACTCGAAGTTTCGCCTGAGCTCATCCATGGTCTCTATCAGATCCTCTCTGCGCAGACGGGATATCGCCTCCTGGGATGTATCGTTCGCCGAGAGTCTACCATCGGCTACGAGTGCCATTTTGATGAAGTTTCTCAGGCTGGTCGCGCGGTTTACCTCTCTACCGAGGCCGCTGTCGGAAAATATCTCTTTGACCCTCCCGTCGATAAAAGCGTATCCAATGGCGCTCTCAGGACGAGGATATGGATCCTGCCCGAAAACGACCGCCTTGACTTTCCCGAACGGGGTCAGTAAAAGCGCGTTGAAGA
>CAZYUW010000038.1:0-4858 GCA_964650685.1 uncultured Nitratifractor sp. | reverse complement strand
TGTTTGCAATATCCATCTTGCTGACAGGATGCAGCATGGAAAGTGGCATCGGGCTTCTCGGTCATAGTACGGAAATGACGATATCTTCTATAAACGAGAAGCTGAAAGAGGCTATGCCGATAGAGCAGAGGGGTACTTTTGGCAAAGTCAAGATTTTCGCGGCCGATACAGAGATAAACAAAGAGAGGCAATATATAGCAGTAAATGTCCATTTCGTATTGACGACTTTCGAGATCCCGGAAGGAATAGAGGGTCTTGGGGTACTGACAGGAGGTATCAAATACGATCCTTCGAAAAAAGAGCTCTTTTTTTCAGAGCTCAAAACCGTCAAGATCGAGTTTGCAAACAGCTCGCTCGCCAGATATGTTACCGACAAAGCAAAAACTCTTCTACCCTCTATCATAAGCGGAGAGATATCTCTCGTTCCATTGCATAAAGAGAAGGAGGATTTCGGAGCCAGGGGCATAAAAAATATAAAATATTTTGACGACAAAATAACAGTTGTATACTCTTTCTGAATCGGAAAAGATTGCTTGAAACCCCGTCTCCAGAGGAGATTGTAATTGGTCTTGACTTAAGATGCTTTCGCAATCCCCGTCTTCGTAGCGTGGCATCAGTCGAGAAATCCAGGGATTTGGATTTTTTTGTCGATTTTTTCTTTGCGTTTTTTATGCAAAGAGAGGTCTGAATAGATTGTTCTTGCCGAGAAAACCCCGCTTTGTCGCATCATTGGTATCGTCGTACGCTTTTGGGGCGGCGTTACCACTTTTTTCGACAAACTTCCTTCAATGCTTCATTAACCAGCATCTGCTTCTCACTGAATCGTTTCTTCATTCGCTTCCCCCTGTTGTTTGATTCTACACTAACTCTGGAGTTGGCTCAGATTTTGGGGAGCAGGTCAAACCTTTTCAACAGACCCTCCTCGGCGCGGATCGGCTCCGGCATCGAAGTCGCCGGTTACAGCGTTTACGCCTCCGAAAAATAGATTTTTTTCCGAAAACACACTTACCTCATATATTTTTTTGGCTTTTTCAATCACTTTTGGTGAGCAACCGGGTTCGAAAAAGAGCTTCCCCTGTTCGTAATGGACGCGAGGAGCTTCTATGGCCTCGGATATCTTTTCGCCAAAAGTAATATATCGATTGGTGACTTCGACTATAGCGCTGCGAATCCTGTTGCTGCCCGCGCTGCCAAGTACTAGTACGGGTTTGCCTCTATCGTCCAACACGATTGTGGGCGCCATCATGGATGGCAGCCTTACCCCTTGTGGCCACCGGAAAAAACCATGAGGATTCAAGTCTTCTTCCCCCAGCATGTTGTTGAGCATTATGCCTGTTCCCGGAGCTATCAGTCCGCTTCCTTCACCATTGGTGATGGTTGCCGAAGCGCAGTTGCCCTTCGAATCCAGTACGCTTATATGGGTAGTGTTGCCCCACAGGTTTATGCGGCTTTTTTTGCTCAGATGGTAGTGCGAGAGAAGTCTGTCGTCGCTCATGATCTTTCTGAGCTCCGGATCGTGCAGATTGCGGTCTATATGGGTTTTTCTGAAATCGGAAGTGATCACCATCGACTCTATGAGCTCTTTCAGATATTTTTCGATCGAACTGTCGTCCGCGTCTTCGAGCATCTTCATTGTAAAAGATATCAATATGCCGCCGGCAGAAGGGGGAGGATTTGTCAAAATATCATACCCCTTGTAGGAAAAAGCGATAGGTTTTCTCTTTTTTACGGTGTAATTTTCGAGATCTTCCATCCTCAGACTTCCATCGCCGTTTCTGCACATCTCATCTATTTTCGAGGCTATTTCGCCTTTGTAGAATATATCGGAACCCTCTTTCGAGAAGGTTTCCAGAAAATCAGCATAGTCATGATTGAAAATCTTGCTTTTCTCATCGATCAGTCTGTTTTGCGGAACGAAAAGTTCGGACGACTCTTTTGTGGATCTCAGTATCGGTTCGAGCAGTTTTACGAAAGATGCCTGCAGTTTGGTCAGGTATATCCCGTTTCTGGCATACTCGATAGCGGGGGATATGATACTTTTCAGGGGCATCGTTCCTTTCTCTTTTGATATCTTTTCGATGCCCGCTATCATTCCCGGTATCGCGATAGATCCCGCACCTATATGAAACTCCTGTACAGCATTTCCGAAATCTACATATACAGGGAAAAAATCTGGTGTTTTACAGTGTGTGGTCGGCACATCGACAAAAAAGTCGTATATTACTGGAATTTCGGCATTTTCATGCGCCATCATAAAACCTCCCCCTCCAAGACTGCTCAGCATGGGTTCGCACAGGGGTGCGCAGAGCATCGCGGCACAGGCGGCATCGAACGCGTTTCCTCCTTCTCGTAAAATGTCGGCAGCCGCTTTTGCCGTCAGTCGATCACCCGCGGCTACTACTCCCTTCATCCTATCAACTCCTCTTCTATAACACTTTTGAGATTTTCGTTTTTTTCGTATATATTTCTGAGTTTGCTGGCGATACTCGCCTTTGCGCAAACTCTATGCATAGCGTTAATCTCCTCTATGTCAGGCGATTCGGCAAAGATGCCCGATCTATCGATTTCATCTATGAGAGAGTGAATTTTTTCTCTGATGGAAACCGATCTGTTGCCCTCTATGAATTTTCCATTAAGGCCGTGTCGGATGGCATTCCATTTGTTCTGCTTGTTTATCTGGTAATATTCATGTTTTACCGGGTTGCCTGAAGCGTACCTTACAAGTCCACGATAGAGCGATCCTATCGCTCTGAGTCTCTCGGGATCATAGAAGGCGTCACATACTCTCAGTTCGATCGTTCCGAATTTTTGATGGATTCGCACATCCCACCAGACATCTTTGATGCTTTCAATCGTATCGGTGAGTACAAGCTGATCGATCAATCCGCAGTAGTGTCTGTAATTTTCGAAATGTTGCGGAATTCCGGCTCTTGGGAGTCGTTCGAAAATTTTGTTTCGATATGAGTAGAGACCTGTATCTTCCCCCAGGGCAAAAGGAGAATTGGCAGACAAGGCCAGAAACAGCGGCAGATATTTGATAGACGCGTTGTAGGCTCTGATAGCACTTTTTTCATCCGGAACGGCTATATGAATATGCAGTCCGCTTATAAGGAAATTTTTCAACACGATCTGAAGCTCACGAGCGAGAGATTCATACCTGGGATCGTGCACTATTTCATTGTCCTCTTTCGTTTCGAGAGGGTGGGTTGCGAGTGCCGCGAGAGCTATATCTTTACCAGCGCCAATATTTACGAGAGTTTTGAGAGCTTTGGTGATAAATCCGACAGCCTCTTTGGAATCGCGACATACCGGTGTGACAATCTCCAACATGGATTGGAGCAGCTCTTTGTGAATATGCGTTTTCAACTCTAAAGGTATCTTTTGCAACAGATACGGTGAAGAGTTTTTTGGCATCAGGGTCTTTCTGTCGATGAGCCTGATCTCAAGCTCCATTCCTATCGTGAATGGTCTCTTTGTGTTGAAAATATCGGGTTTGTAACTGGAAATCACACTCTCCCCCTTCCGCAATATCTATTATATCTTGTGGCAGATTAGGGTTCGGAGTGTGGAGACTCTCTCCCGGGGAACAAGCGGGAGAGATATCGTCAACAGCTGAAGGTAGATTTAAACTCGAACGCGGTAGGACGGGATTCGTCAGGCCATATCTGGGTTTCGAATTTGTAGTGCTGATATGTATCTATAAACTCGTCCGTCATGACAGGTTTGAGAAAATCGTTGTCTTCGATGAGCGCCTCTACGGCTTCACGCAGAGTATGAGGCATCTGTTCTATTCCTTTGTCTCTGATCTCATCGAGAGTCAGTTCGAACAGATCTATATCCATGGGCCCAACCGGCTCATATTTGTTTTTTATACCGTCGAGACCGGCAAGCAGCAGAGCCGTGAAAGCGAGATATGGGCAGGCGGTACTGTCTGGAAAACGAGTCTCTATACGCGTGGATTTCTCTCCCCCGCCATAAGGTATCCTGATGGATGCCGAACGGTTTTGACTGGAGTATGTCAATATGGATGGAGCTTCGAAACCAGGTATCAGGCGCTTGTATGAGTTTGTGCTTGCGTTGGTGAATGCCGCGAGCGCTTTTGCATGCTTGAGTACACCTCCCATATAGTATCGTGCCGTATCGCTGAGATTCCCATATTCACCCTCTTTGTAGAAGAGGTTTTTGCCGTTTTTCCAAATGGACTGATGCACATGCATGCCGTTACCATTATCACCAAAAAGTGGTTTAGGCATAAAAGTAGCGGTTTTGCCGTTGAGGTGAGCAACCATCCTGACTACATACTTATATTTCTGTACATTGTCCGCCGCTTCGATGAGGTCACCGAATTTGATACCGATCTCGCCCTGTGCCTGAGCGACTTCGTGGTGACCGAGCACCACTTCCAGCCCAACCTCTTCGAGAATCTGCATCATTTCCGCTCTGAGGTCTACCATGCTGTCCGTAGGAGCTACAGGAAAATAACCTCCCTTGGTTCTTGGTCTATGGCCGATATTGCCGAAATCATCGTTGCGGCTTGGATCGTTCCACTCTCCTTCATCACTGTCGACGCGATAGTATGATTCGTTGATTTCGTCTTTGATCTGAACATCGTCGAAGATGAAAAATTCGTTTTCCGGTCCGAAGTAGGCGACATCGCCGACCCCCGATTCGGAAAGATACCCAAGAGCCTTTTTGGCTATAGAGCGGGGGCATTTTTCGTAAAGCTGTCCTTTATAAATGTCATAGACATCACAAAATACGATTACGGTTGGATCGGCGGTAAAAGGATCCAGAAAAGTGGTAGGTACATCCGGCTTGAGAATCATGTCGGACTTGTTTATTGGTTGCCATGCCTCTA
>CAZYUW010000037.1:0-6508 GCA_964650685.1 uncultured Nitratifractor sp. | reverse complement strand
CCCCACAACAGCTCTTCTGGCCTGGTGCCTGGTGGCCATCAGACAATCTCTTTGTACAAATCTATCATCTCTATCAAGCCGCTCATCGCTTCGGCACCTTTGTTGCCGGATTTGGTACCAGCCCTCTCTATCGCCTGCTCTATGTTGTCCACCGTAAGAACACCGTACGAGACAGGCTTTCCGTATCTCAAAGTAACACTTGCTATTCCTTTGGTAGCCTCCGCGGACACATAGTCGAAATGCGGAGTGGCGCCTCTGATCACCGCCCCCAGGCAACAGACGGCATCATATTTGCTGCCGGAGAGTATCCTCTCCAGAGCGAATGGTATCTCGAAAGCACCGGGCACAAGTATCAAATCCAGCATGTCGTCCCTGCCTCCCAATCTCAAAAAAGTATCACGAGCCCCCTCGACCAGTCTGTCGGTAATGAAATGGTTGAACCTGGCGGAAACAATGGCTATTCTCACTTCGGGATCTACCCGCAATTTACCCTCTACTGTATTCATCACAATCCTTTCTTCACTTTTTCGATATCTCATCTATCTTTGCGATCTTTACCATCAGATCTTTCAACTCGTCCAATTTTATCATATTGGGGCCGTCGCTCAAGGCGATGGAAGGATCAAAATGGGTTTCGAAAAAAAAGCCGTCCACTCCGACAGCGGCAGCGGCTCTGGCCAGATATGGAACCATAGCGCTGTCTCCGCCGCTGCTGCTCTGTCCGGAGGCCGGCATCTGCACGGAATGGGTAGCGTCGAATATCACGGGAGCATACCCTCTCATGATGACCAATCCACGCATATCCACTACCAGATTGCCATATCCGAAACTACTGCCCCGCTCCGTAAGCCATACGCCGTGTTTCGATGCCTCTGCGTGTGAAGGCTCACCATTGTATCCTCTACTTTTGAGCACCTTTTGCACGGAGTGCTTCATGGCCTGCGGCGCCAGAAACTGACCCTTTTTGATATTGACAATGGCTGGCGTGGTGGCGGCGGCGACCAGCAGGTCGGTCTGACGGCACAAAAATGCGGGTATCTGCAACACATCCACGACTTCCGAAGCCGGTGCGGCCTGTTCAGGCAGATGTATATCGGTCAGCATCTTGAAGCCAAACTCTCTTTTGATATCGTCGAGCATGCGGAGACCCTCTTGCAATCCCGGACCTCTGAAGCTGTCCAGGCTGGTTCTGTTGGCTTTGTCGAAACTCGCCTTGAAGTAAAACTCTTTATCGTCCTCTTCGTGATACGGTCTCAGCGCTTCGGCGATACGAAAAACTCTTTCTCGATCTTCGAGCACACATGGTCCGGCTATCAGTATCATCTATCTGCCTTTGTGAGTTTTTGAGAGTGTATTATATCCAAGATCACTTTTTAGAGGGTGTCGGTTCACGAGTGGAAATCCTGCGAATAGTAACGGTTCCGACCACCGGCATAGAACTGAGCCACGCCTTTTCTACGATACCACTCTTTTTGTCCATAGCCATCAAGACTTTGCGGTTTTTCCTGCCGAGCACCTCGCCTTTGACTATCATATATATCATCAATAGACCATTTGTCCCGTGCTTTTTGTTCAATGCTTTCTGCATATCCGCTTCGGGTACGACCATCTCCACTTTGCCTCCAGCCTTTTCCACTCCGACTATTTTGTATTCCCGGTCGGAACCCGGCCTGGGAACGAGATCTCTGAGTACCGCGAAATACAACCCTACCGGATCAAGTCTCGTGTAATACGGAAGTTTTTTGGAACTCTCGGCTACGAGTGTGGAGTTTTTCCACGATCTCTTGCGTTTGGTGATGGATTTTGCCTTTTTGTCGAAAATATACTCTTTGCTTCTGCGTTTTTTCTTCTTGAGCGTCTCGATACGCAAAGAGGAGGAGATACACACCCCTTGGTTGCAAACGCCTCTGGCGTACATCTCGTCTCTCCTGTTGCCGGAGAGCAGTGCCGCCAATCCGCTGGATCTGACGCGTATGGTGTAATCGTAGACGGATGATGAGTCTTTGTTCTTAAATATCTCTACCTCTCCCACTTTGCCCAGCAGAGTCGCTTTGACCTCATATTTCAACGATGCACTCAACCCGCTGACGACGATAGCGACAAACGCGACCAAACGGCATATCTTTTTCACTTTTAAGCTCCTTGTCCACAATTATACCAGTGGGTTTCGATAAATAGATCACAAAAACTGTTAAAATACGCAAATAAAGATCGAAGGTTGCGAGATGAACGACAAAAATGTCAGTGGGGTGGTGGACCCCATATCCAAGACAGGCAAAATTCTACTGGACAATTTCGACAACGACCTCTACAATACGATACAACCATATCTGAACAAACTCTACGCCGGTAAATACGGAGATTTTTTCAGTTATATGATACTGGACATACCCCTGGCCAACCTGATCATGGCGGGAGTTGTTTTTGTCTTTTTTCTGACCCTGCGCAGATTTTTTACGCTGCTACTGACCAGAGTCCTTCTGAGAATGGCCAAAAAAACCAGAACAATGGTTGACGAAATAATAATAAGAGAGATCAGAAGCCCGCTTGAGTTTTTATTCGTGATCATTGGTATCCATCTTTTCTTCAAACTAATATTCCGCGAAAGCGATCTGGTGAAAAGTGTACTGGAAGGGATGCTGATATTCGATATATACTGGATACTGTATTCGATGACTCCTGCGATAAAAGAGCTCCTTTACGACTATGGAAGACACAGGGCGAACCTGTCATACGAACTGATCAATTTTATCGTCAAGATGCTCAAACTACTGATAGTATTCATGGGTGTCATAAGCATACTCTACAACTTCGGAGTGAATGTTACGGCTTTCCTGGCCTCTCTCGGTCTCGGAGGTCTCGCTTTCGCTCTCGCCGCGAAAGATACCGCGGCCAATCTGTTCGGCTCTATAGCTCTGATGCTGGATGAATCGATAAGGATTGGAGAATGGATACGGGTCAACGAGGTCGAAGGAACGGTAGAGGATATAGGGATGAGGACAACCAAGATACGGACATTCGAAAAATCGTTTGTAGTCGTACCCAACTCTATCGTCGCCAACTCCAATATAGAAAATTTCTCCCGCAGAGGTATCAGACGGATAAAAATGTATATCGGACTGACTTACGATACCGGTAGAGAAAGACTGGAGTCGATAACCAGGGATATAAGAGCGATGCTGGATCTCCATCCCAATGTGGCGGAAAACGAATTGAAAATGGCCTATTTCAATAGTTTCAACGAAAGCGATCTGGGGATTATGGTATATCTTTTCGTAAAAACTTCAAGATGGGAGGAGTACCTGAAAATCAAAGAGGATATCAATCTCAGAATCATGAGTATTGTTGAGCATTATGGGGCCTCTTTCGCGTTCCCGTCCCAGTCTGTATATGTCGAAAGTCTTCCTGATGGCATCCTCGCTCGCAAAGAGAGCGACGGGAACAAAAAAACCAACGATGAAGCACAAAAGCGCAGCGATGCAGAGTGATCTTTGGATATAATACATTTACAGGGGGCAGTTGGATGAAAAAGAGCGGCAAAACAGTCATCGCGGGTATTGTGCTTGGTATAAACTCTCTGGTCTGCGCGGGGATAGTTCCGGTTTCGGTTGAAAAAAAAGTGGAACTCAATATCGACGAATCATCTTTCGTCGTCCCACTCGGCAAAGAGACCGAGATAACGCTTGGAGGCAAAATTCATCGCATAAAGATACATATGATAGAGCAATCCAGGTTTTCCAATGCCGGTATATTTTTCAAATTTCCTCCTTATATGCGCGTATCCGAGGACTCTTCGGATCTATCGGTAAAAATATGGAATATCAATGGCAACGATACGAATATAATGGTGCAGAAATACGCCAGCACGGTGAAAACAAACGAGATTATCAACTCACTGCTCCTACAGTATGAGAAGATGCACGGAAATGTGTCAGTGTCTGACGCGAAACTGCAAAGCAATCCTCCGATAGACGGCAAACGACTATCCATTACGATGGGAGGCATCGGTATAGTTCAAGAGATATTCCCTGTAAACACCTCTGATAAAACGACCGTAGTGATCCTGCAAGACTCTCCCCGCAACGGTAAAAGCAGCCTTGAATATATGAAAGTCAAAAAACTGCTGGAAAAAACTCTGATTATCAAAAATGGCGCGTCTACTGAAAGTATCGAAAACAAAAACATGGATACGGCATCATATCCGCAACAGTAGCAATTTACGGAACAGGATGTAGACAATGACCAGAGTAGCCATTCTCGGAAGACCCAATGTAGGTAAAAGTTCTCTTTTTAACCGGGTATGCAAAAAAAGGGACGCGATAACATCTGATGTGAGCGGTACGACACGGGATGTCAAAAAGAGCGTGGCGAGACTCCCTGACGGATCCAAATTCGAAGTGTTCGACACCGGGGGGATAGAAGAAAGCGGGGAGCTCTTTTCGAAAGTGACGGAGATGTCTCTGGGGGCGGCGAAGAGCGCCGATGTGATCATCTATATGGTGGATGGCAAAAGGGTGCCTGAGGATGAAGACAAAAAACTCTTTTACAGACTTCAGCAACTCGACAAACCCATCGCTCTGGTCGTAAACAAGATAGACAACGACAAAGAGGAGAACGATAGATTCTGGGAATTCGTGGAGTTTGGGGCCGAAAACCTCTTCGCGGTATCGGTCAGCCACAATCGCAAACTCAACAACCTGTACGGATGGCTCTCTCAGTATCTGAACGACTCCCGAAACAGCGGCGATATACTCGTAGAGGACGGTGACCTGAGCCTCGAACAGCTTCTCGAAGAGAGAGAGAAGACTACAGACGACGACAAAAAAATCAGAGTGGCCATCCTCGGAAGACCAAATACAGGCAAAAGTTCTCTGCTCAACGCGCTGCTGGGAGAAGAGCGTGCCGTTGTCAGCGAAGTGGCCGGAACCACAATAGATCCTGTAGACGATACAGTCTCACACGGCGAATACGAGATCACATTCGTTGACACAGCCGGAATCAGACGCCGAGGGAAAATTGAGGGTATAGAGAAATTCGCACTCAACAGAACCGAAAAGATGCTGCAAGATGCGGATATAGCCATACTTCTGATAGACGCCTCAACAGGAGTGACCGAACTGGACGAGAGAATAGCCGGCCTGATAGACCGATACAGATTAGGCTCCCTGATAATACTCAATAAATGGGATATCAGAGGCGATAAAGAGTACAAAGAGGCGATAGAGGATATAAGGGACAAACTGAAATTTCTGCACTACGCTCCCTTTTTGACCATATCTGCGAAAACAGGTCAAAGGGTGGGCAAAATACTGGATATCGTCACCGCTATATACGAAAGATACAAAACGCGCATACCCACATCCAGACTCAATGAGACACTGCAAAAGGCCATACGACGGCACCATGTGCCGAGTTATCATGGCCAGGTGGTAAGGATCAAATACGCTACCCAGTACGCCATCAAACCTCCCCGCATAGCTCTCGTGGTAAACAAACCCGAGTTGTTGCATTTCAGCTACAAAAGATATCTGGCGAACTTTTTGAGGGAGGAGTTCGATTTCGAAGGTGTTCCGATAGAGATAGCCGCCAGAAAAAGAGGAGAAAGAAGTGATGAAGCAGATTGACAACAAGCGTCTATGGAAAATATCCATCATCACGATGGTAGTCTTTGGAGTTCTATTGTTGATTTACAGCAGCAATAACGATAAAATTGTCACTTATACCGAAAAGACTCCCGCTCTTGATACAGAGCTCGAAAAAATGACCGGTTTGTCCCACCTCAACGACATCAGAAAAGCCGTCGGGCTGAATATGCTCTCAAAAAATGTAACACTCGAGACGGCAGCCCAGAAACATGCCGACTATCTGATATACAATTACGGTAAAGCGGATCTGCACAACGAGAATGAAAAGCGCAGAGGCTTCAGCGGCAAAAAACCCGCCGACCGAGTGGCCGCTGCAGGATACAGGAGTTCGTATATTCTGGAGAATGTCTCCACGGGTAATAAAAGCGCAATAGATTCGATTGACGGCTTGATGTCGGCTGTTTATCATCGTCTGTCATTTCTCGATTTTTACATTGATCAGATCGGAATAGGTATCTCGCAAAACAAACGAAACAGATCCAGGACCGTCTATGTGTACGACCTGGAATCCAGCATGATCGATTCGCTGTGCCCTAGAAGCAAAAACGACGGAAGCAGTCGCTACCTATACGAGAATTGCGATGGCAAAAGTGTCAAAATATCGAGAGACAGACTCAGAGACGCTCTGGAAAAAAAGGGAAGCCTCAATAAACATATAGTGCTATATCCATACGAGGATCAAAACGATGTGCCTCCGGCTTTTTTCGACGAGATTCCAGATCCTCTTCCGGATTATCAAGTCAGCGGTTTTCCGATCAGTATAAGTTTCGACGGCAACTATTACAAAAAAGTATCCCTGGAGTCGTTCAAGATATTTGGACCAGATTCCAAAGAGTTGGAAAGGACACTTGTTTACACACAGG
>CAZYUW010000036.1:0-2973 GCA_964650685.1 uncultured Nitratifractor sp. | reverse complement strand
AAAAGAAAAGCCTCAAAAAGAAAAGCAAAAAAAGAAACAGTGCGATGGATACCCTCAAGGGTAAAACAGGCGACAGATATACAAGAGCCAGTAGAAACATCATCAGGACAGCGAAGAGGTATCTCGGCAAAAGATATGTCTGGGGAGCCGAAGGTCCGAATCAGTTCGACTGTTCCGGTTTCACGCAGTATGTTATGCGCAAAAGCAAAGGTGTGAAAATACCCCGAATTTCACGCAGGCAGGCATATTACGGCAAATATGTCAGTCGCAAAAACCTGAGACCCGGAGACCTGATATTTTTCGATACATCGAGAAGACGCAGAGGTTATGTGAATCATGTGGGTATATATATCGGGAACAACAAGTTCATACATGCCAGCAGTGCCAGACACAGGGTGGTGATAACGAGTCTGGACAGACCGTTTTACAAGGCGAGATTCAAGTGGGGCAGAAGGATAAATTGATATTACTGCGGCACGAAACAGCTTGTCTGTTCGTGCTTCTCTACTCTGCATCCAGGACGGCTCCACAGGAGGCGTTCGTTACAAGCTCTCTATATTGCCGCAGCCACCTGCTGGATAGTTTTTTGATTTTTGGAGAAAAAGCGGCTCTCCTTCTTTCTATCTCCTCTTTGTCAAGCCTCGCTTCGAGTATATAGTTATCGACATCGATGTGTATTTCGTCACCGTCTTCCAGTAAAGCGATGAGTCCTCCTTCGGCGGCTTCCGGTGATATGTGCCCTATGCTGGCCCCACGAGTTGCGCCACTGAATCTGCCGTCTGTTATGAGCGCCACTTTGTCTCCGAGCCCCATGCCCATGATCAGGCTGGTTGGAGCCAACATCTCTTGCATTCCGGGGCCTCCCTTCGGTCCCTCGTATCTGATGACGACCACATGCCCCTCTTTCACTTTTCCTCCCGTTATTCCCTCTATGGCCTCGTCCTGTGAATCGAAACAGATAGCTTTACCGGTAAAGACTCTGTCTCCGACGATTCCAGCGGTCTTTATTACCGCCCCCTGCTCGGCAAGGTTGCCAAAAAGTATAGCCAGACCACCTACTTTCGAGTAGGGGTTGTCGATCGTATGTATGATCTCCGTATCCCTGATAGAGGCATCGGAAATCCTTTCAAAAAGAGTTTCGCCGCTTATTGTCATATTGTCCTGTAGTACTCCGTTTTCTCTGCGAAGCATCTCTTTCATGACGGCGGACACTCCGCCGGCTCTGTTGATATCTTCCATGTGGACCGTTGTAAGAGATGGGGATATCTTCGCTATGTGCGCGACATTTTTGCTGATCGTATTGATATCGCCTATATCGAATGGTACTCCGGCTTCGTTGGCGATCGCCAGCATGTGCAGTACGGTATTGGAGCTGCCTCCCATGGCCATGTCGACCGCGAAAGCGTTTTTTACGGCTTTTTCGTTGAGAATATTGCGTATATTGAACCTTTCCGGTGTTCCACTTTTTACAATTTCGCACACTCTTTTGGCAGCCTTTCTGTACAGCTCTTCCCTTTCAGGAGTAAGAGCCAGAATAGTTCCATTTCCTTCCAGCGCTATCCCCATCGCCTCCATCAGTGTATTCATGCTGTTGGCGGTAAACATGCCGGAGCAGCTTCCACCGCCCGGGCAGGCGTTGCACTCAATTTCGTTGAGTCGTTGCAGGTCGATGTTGCCGGCTTCGTATTCACCTACTCCTTCGAAAACAGTAGCGAGATCTATTGGAGTACCGTCCGACAGGCGTCCTGCCGCCATAGGCCCGCCGCTTACAAATACGGTCGGCACATTTACCCGAAGTGCTCCCATTATCATGCCGGGTACGATTTTGTCACAATTGGGTATCGCTATCATGGCATCGAGCTTGTGGGCATTCATCATCGTTTCTATAGAGTTCGCGATTATTTCTCTACTCGGTAGAGAAAAGAGCATTCCGTCGTGCCCCATCGCTATTCCATCGTCCACACCTATGGTGTTGAACTCAAAAGGCACGCAACCGTTTGCCCTGATCTCCTCTTTGATGATTTTCGCAACTTTGTCGAGAAAAAAGTGTCCCGGTATCATATCGGTATAGGAGTTGGCCACTCCTATGAAAGGTTTGTCGAAATCTTCGTCTTTCAATCCTGTTGCCCTCAGGAGAGAGCGGTGAGGTGCTCTGCTGTACCCCTTTTTTATTTCATCACTTCTCATTGCGGTTCCTCATTTTTTGCTTTGTCGATTATATCGAAATTTGATTTTGAAATTAAAATTATTTTTGATATAATCTCATTCCGTAATTTTATGCGGGAGTAGCTCAGGGGTAGAGCACAACCTTGCCAAGGTTGGGGTCGCGGGTTCGAATCCCGTCTCCCGCTCCATTGACTGATCAACAAGCATGATAATTATTATTCCGGAGCCCGGATGGTGGAATTGGTAGACACAGGGGACTTAAAATCCCCAGGCTTTGAGGCCGTGCCGGTTCGAGTCCGGCTCCGGGCACCACTATTGGAGGCGGCGCCATAGCCAAGTGGTAAGGCACGGGCCTGCAAAGCCCTGATCCCCGGTTCGAATCCGGGTGGCGCCTCCAAAAAGAGATCGGGAGATGGCTGAGTGGTCGAAAGCGGCGGTCTTGAAAACCGTTGAGGGTCACACCTCCCAGGGTTCGAATCCCTGTCTCCCGGCCACTTCTTTTATCAATACGCGGAAGAAAAGCAGGCTGCCTGCTGCCAGCAGAGAAACAAATCTGCGGTAGAGTCTCCAACATCCAATATTTATCTACATATCAAATTGCAGTCAGTACAGGTCAGGGTAACTTATGGTAATTATGGTAAAGTATCCGCTGAATATACTGCATAGGATAAAGAGCAGTTGCCGCTCATACTTATTTGCAGTGCGCGGGAAGGTGTGTCAGACTATACATTCACACATCAGGTGCGCAAATGAGAAAAAGGAGCAAACAATATGATCACCAAGTGTCTGTTTCCGGCTGCGGGGTAT
>CAZYUW010000035.1:0-2830 GCA_964650685.1 uncultured Nitratifractor sp. | reverse complement strand
CATACCCATACTCAGGAGAGTGAAAGCGAATTCAGCTATACAAAAGAGGATGCTACACAAAGCGATGTTGACGGTAATGCTGAAATCACACTTGTAGGAAGCACTGAAGCGCAAAACGACGAGGGAACAGCAATTCTTTAAAATTCCCGGACACTCCTTGTTCGGCGGCTTTTGCCGCCATTCCCGAAACTATTTTATTACAATCAGTTTATACAAAATCCAAAAAATGCATATGCTGTGGTAAAGTTTTTGAAAATATTGGATAGGCTGTAAAAAAATAATTTTTTCTGAAATCACAGCCAGGTTCTTTTGATGGAAGCAAATCTCTACTTCTTTGAGCTTCACACTCTCTATTGAGATGGCAAAATCGAAACACTGTCATACGAGAGATCTTTCCGGCAACTGAAGTCGCCGCCCCACAGAGCTCGAATCTCGCTCCATATCGTTATTTGGATATCGCCGTTTCAAAGACACGATATGACAACTAATTTTATTATGATAACGAAAATGAACTTGGAGAGGGTGAGATGGGCTATTATCTGGTCGCATATGACATTTCTGATAAAAAGCGCTTGAGCGAAGTACGAAAAATCGCCTATTCCTATGCACTCAGCGGTCAAAAAAGTGCGGTCGAGGCACCTTTGGACGATTCGACTCTACATAGACTTGTCGCACAGATGGAAGCGGTCATAGACAAGGAGATCGACAAGGTCAATATCATTCCCATCAAGGGTGAGCCTCTACTTTTCGGTAAAGCTGAGTTCATTTCCAAAGAAAAAGGAGTGTGGTTCATATGAAAACGGTACTGATAGATAGCAAAGTGGAGAGATTGTCCTATGACAATAGAACGCTCAAAGTCGATAGCCGAAGAGTACCACTGGGACTTGTCGATACGATCGTCAACTTTTCCGATGCGCGCTTCGATGTGAAAGATATGATAAAAATCGTACATGAGGGTGTAAATATCATACATGTAGATAGTCGCAATCGCGCCGCGGTAGTGCATGGGGCATATGCCAAAAACAGTGAGCTCAAGGTACTTCAGTACGAGGCTTTTACGGGAAATCGTCTCTTCGTAGCGAAGTGGGTATTGTCCGAAAAGATCTCGGCATACGGCAAAAGGAGGATAGCTTTTGACGAGAAGTTCGAAGAAAACGAGCTCGTGAGACTGCTGCAGGATATCGACCGTGCGGAGACGATCGCCACGCTGATGGGTATAGAGGGTGCGTTTTCCCGTGCATATTTCAACGCCTATTTCGCATCGGCTCCGAAGTTGTGGCATAGAGGCAAACGCTCCAAACGGCCACCGCAGGATCCGCTCAACGCACTGCTTTCATTCGCTTATATGCAGATGTATCACTATATCAGCGTAAGGCTTGTAGCCGCCGGATTCGAGCCCGGTATAGGTTTTTTGCATACGCCGTTTCGTGAGCACAACGCTCTGGCTTCGGATATCCTGGAGTTTTTCCGTGCGGATATCGATGCGCTGGTTTTGAGACTCGTAAGAGAAGAGACGATCTCTTTGAAAGATTTCAGCAAAAACAAGGGGGTCTATCTGCGCTATGAGGGAAGAAAAAAACTTTGGGAGCCCTGGAGAGAGGCATTGGCGGTATATGAATCGCAACTGAGCAAGATATTTTCACGACTCAAGGAGAAGATAGATGGAGAAAAAACCGATGGTGATCAGGAATAGGCTTGTCGAGATTGTCGCGAAAAAAAACTTTTTTCGTATCTATCACGAGCAGGGGAGATATATTGTGGCCTATCGCCATATCTCGGCACTCTTCATCGATAGCAAAGTCAAGGTCGATCTAAAAAGTCTGATGCGTCTGTCGGAGAACTTCGATATACATCTTATCGATGCGCGCGGCTATATCCGTACGACGATAAGGAGAGGATAGATGAGACGATACGACTTCGTTTTGAGCTATGACATATCCGACGATAAGCGTCTGCGCCGTGTCGCCAAAATTGTGGAGCGTGAAGGAATGCGCTTCCAATACTCGCTCTATCTGCTACATGGCTATACGAAAACGGAGCTATCCAACCTTCTCGGGAGACTGCTCGATGAGATAGACGAAAAAGAGGATGATCTTCGTGTATATAGGATAAAGGGCTACGGTGAGAAACTCGGCAATGCCATGGATTTGGCACATCCGTTCGATATCGTATAAGGAGAGGACATGAGACATATGCAAGAGGCTATAGCTTCTCTTTTGGAAGATCAAAACGATGAAATCCCGCAATGGGCGGAAAAAATGATAGAAGATATCGAAGAGATAAAGACTCTTTTGAGATTGCAGGTTCGACAAAAATTGGAGGATGAGAAGCGATATTTCATAAGAAGAGTTCGCAGACGCTTGAGAGCCAATCCTAAAAAGGGCGTTTATCCTGTGGTATCGTATGCGGGTGATGAATATGGGGTGGATGCCGAGGGGATGCTGTTTTGCTCAAAAACGGATCGAGCACTTTCGGCAAAAGAGGCATTCGAGATTTTCGATTTTCTTTATAGAAACAGAAATAGACTTCAAGAGTTTGTAAAGGGTATTTCATTATAATTACGGTACTCGAGTCGTCCATTTGGACGATTTCAGTTCAGTTTCGCTTAAGTTTTCTCTCCTGTGGAGAAAGCCCGAAAAACGGGGCCAAACGAGGGTTATTTGACATGCCGAATGTTAGTTAAGGTTTTTTTAAGAAAAATGCGCATTATCCGATGCCCGTAAAAGCGTACTTTGCGAGCAGTGAGAGCAGTTTCAGACTGACCCGATTTAAAGGGGATTGAAACTTACCCGAAGAGCTCCTCCAGATAATCATTCAACCGACATTGTTT